>JBQTHS010000029.1:0-69296 GCA_052389635.1 Bacteroidota bacterium
TGCTGGTAATCCTTAGGTTTCCTTTTTTGTACTCAGCAATTTCTCCGGCGCTTAAATACGAAGCAAGGATATCATCCGGAATGATGATCATTTTCTCTTTTTGCAGGGTGATATTCTTAAATCCTGCTTCTTCAATTATGCCGAGGTATTCATTCTTCTGAATGGCCCCGGACACACAACCGGCATATAATTCTGCGACTTCTTTCCATTTTGCAGGAAGCTCTCCGTCCAGCACAATGTCTGAAATAGAAAAATGCCCGCCGGGTTTCAGTACCCGGAACACCTCACTAAAAACTTTATGTTTGTTGGGGACAAGGTTCAGCACACAGTTGCTCACTATCACATCGGCTTTGTTGGCCGTTATCGGGATGTCTTCAATATCGCCCTGGCGAAATTCCACGTTGTTCAACCCTAACTTTTCGGCATTGCTCTTTGCTTTGGCGGTCATGGCTTCTGTAAAATCAATACCGATCACTTTCCCTTTTTCTCCGGTAAACCGGCGGGCAATAAACGCATCATTACCGGCGCCACTGCCGAGGTCAATCACCGTATCGCCTTCTTTTATTTTTGCAAATTCGGTGGGCAGCCCGCAACCGAGGCCGAGATCAGCATCAGGATTGTAGCCTTCCAGTTTGCTGTAATCATCCGACATGATGCTGTACACATCTTTTGTCTCACAGCATTCCGTTGCCCCACAGCAGGAAGAATGATTTTGTTGCCTGGGCTGACCGGCAATGGCCGTGTATTTTTCACGGACTGTTTTTTTGATTTCTGTACTTGTATTCATGGCTTTAAATTTTAAGGATTATAATCAGCAACAGGCTTTTTCATTTTTTAATTTCAGGTTAGTAAAAAGAAAATTGAACCCATTGTTGAATTTTTCAAATGCTTTCCAGTTGATGCAATAACAACTGCGGGGGCCGTCAATCGTTCCTTCAATAAGCCCTGCGTTTTTTAATTCTTTCAAATGCTGGCTGACGGTGCTTTGGGCTAATGGAAGCAAATCCACCAGCTCTCCGCAGATACACTCATTTCGCTGCGCCAGCACTTTCAGGATAGCGATGCGGGCAGGGTGGCTCATCGCTTTTGCCAGCGCCGCAAGCTCCTGCTCTTTCCGGGTGAACTCTTCTTTTTTGTTAAACGCCATTTGGAGTTTGTGATTTGGTTCTTGTTAGTTTAATTACATATCGCAAATATACGATAATACTTTTCAGACTGCCAAATATTTTTTCAGAAATTTGTACAAACTGTCAGGAAGCCGTCCTTTTACGTTTTACCAGGGAGATGATCACCCCACTGCCGATGATGCAAAGAATGCCCAGGGAAGACATCCAGTCGGGGAAGGGATCGTTGAGCGCCATACCGATAAATACCGAGAAGATAATATTGGCATAGCCGATGGCGGAAACAATACCGGCTTTATCTGCGCCATAGGCTTTGGTGACAAAGTATTGGCCGAACAGGGCTGCCAGCCCCAACCAGAGCACATAGAACCATTCAACACCTGCAGGCCATTTCCATTGAATAAAGAAAACATCATCAGGGGGAAGATGGAATATCAAACCAGTAATCATGGATAACAGCGGCACCAAAACACCCGTACCGATGAAGGCAAGTACTATGATCCGGGAATCATAGTAGCCGGCGAGCCGGTTAACGGTGATATATGCAAGGGCGGCCGAGATGCCCGATATTAACCCGGCCACATGATAATACCAGGGAAAATGCATGGCCGGTTTGTAAATGAGCAGCATACCCAGAAAGCCCAATAGCACGGCAAACAAGACCACCGGGCCATGATATTCTTTGAACAACAAAAAAGAAAATACAGCGATGAAAAGAGCGGAGGTAAGATTATACGTCATGGCCGTACCCAGCGGGATATGCAGGATGCAATACAGCAAAGTGTACAGCGCTGTAGTGCCCATCATGCCACGAAAAAGCAGCAAATGAAATTTGCCGCCTTTATTTACAGGAGGCCTGATGATGAACCCCGCAACCAGCACCAGCAGCCCAATAGCATTTCTCCAAAACACCAATTGCCCGGCGCCGAAACCTCCTTTCAGCATTTTGGCGGCGCCACCCATCAGCGAGAAGCCCAGTGCGGCGAGCAGCATGTAGAAAATCCCATGGTATTTCTTGTCAATGCTCATGAAATTCGGGCAAGCTGCTCCGCCGCCGCTTCCAGGGTCTCGTTTTTCTTCGAAAAACAAAAGCGGATCACTTTATTGTCAGTAACTGCGTTGTAAAAAACAGAAACCGGGATGGTGGCCACACCATACTCTTTGGTGATGCGGATGGCAAAATCACGGTCACCCTCGTTGCTGATGCGGTTATACTTAGCACAAATAAAATAACTGCCGCTGCTGTGCAGTAAATCAAATTTTGTTGATTTCATCAACCGGATAAAATAATCCCGTTTTTCCTGCATGACGCGGCTTAAAGAAAGATAGGCGTCTTTATTTTTTAGAAAATCTGCCAGGGCTACCTGTGAAGGAGTATGGCAGCAAAAGGCGTTAAACTGGTGCACTTTTCTGAACTCCTTCATCAGCCCCGGCGATGTGATGCAATAACCCAATTTCCAGCCGGTGCAGTTATAGGTTTTACCAAAGGAAAAGCACACAAAACTTCTTTCCAACAGGTCGGGAAAGCGGAGTATTGACCGGTGCGGAATATTATCAAAGATGAGATGCTCATACACTTCATCGCTCAGGAGGAAAATGCTGCTGTCATTTACAATTGACTGCAGTTGCAGCATATCTTCTTCGTCCAGTACCGCACCGGTGGGGTTATGCGGACTGTTGAGCATGATCATCCTCGTTTTTGCCGTAATCTTCTGCCGCACTTCATTCCAGTCAATTTTATATTCCGGGAATTTCAGGTCTATCAGCACCGGCACGGCCCCGTTGATTTCAATATTCGGGATATAACTGTCGTAGGCAGGCTCAAACACAATCACTTCGTCACCTGGCTGCAGCACGGTGGTCAGCGCCGTATAAATAGCATAAGTGCCACCGGGGGTAATGGTGATTTGTGTATCGGGGTTAATTTTTGTTCCGTATAAAAACTCAGCCTTTTCTGCAATAGCCTCCCGCAGCGGCAGATAGCCCTGCATGGGCACATACTGGTTCCACCCCTTATGCATCACTTCATTTACCCTGCCCATCAGCTCTTCGCTCATCGGGTAATCAGGAAATCCCTGGCCGAGATTGATGGCCTTGTATTCGCTGGCCAGGCCGCTCATTACGGTAAAAATGGTGGTGCCGACAGAGGGGAGTTTGGAATGGATGACAGGGCTACTCATGCAGCGAAGTTATTCACTGAGAACCGCAGTCGCGTCAAGTTGTATTAAATATTACCGGGCAATTAGACCTTTTACTTCAATCATGCTGGTACCGGGGTTTTTATCTTTAAAAAACTCACCGTGTGCTTTTCCATATTCTTCCCAGCGGGTAATATCGGTAACAAACATCCTTGTCCGCACCACATCTTTTAATGAAGCGCCGGCTTTTTGTAAAACCGTTTCTATTTTCTGAATAATGAATTTTGTTTGCTCATAGGCACTGTTGCCACCAACAAGGTTGCTGTTTTCATCAACAGCCACGGTTCCTGTTACCTCAATGATATCCCCAACCCTCACCGCCCGGCTATAGCCTACGATATCTTCCCATTTGGCGCCGGAGGAATAATTAATTCGTTCCATTATGATTTGATTTCCATATTCTCTTCTTTGATCAACGGCTCCCCGTTCATCCGCAGCAGTATCTGTGCCACCGTCACTACATCTTTCTGGCAATAAGCAATGATGCGGGGCAGGTTCCTTTCCTCCCAATACACCTTCCACACCATGCTGCCGTCAATATCATCTTTCGGCGTGGCGATGCCAAGCGTATACGCCAGCAGGTTCAATGAAGTATAACTTTTAAAATCGCCGAACTTCCATAGCTCCAATGTATCAAAATGATTTACTTCCCAGGGTTTTTTACCGGCAATATTTAAAATACCCGGAATGGGCAGGTTGTGAACAATCAACCTCCGGCAGAGATAAGGGAAGTCGAATTCCTTGCCGTTGTGGGCACAGAGAAACTTTGGCTCACCGGTAGCCCATTTGCTCAGCATGTCAATGAATTGCTGCAGCAACAGTTTTTCATCATCGCTGGCAAAGCTTTTCAGGATAATTTTTCGCTGGCCGCCGTTTCCCTGCAACACTCCGCAACTGATACAAATAATTTTTCCAAACTCGGCATAAATACCGGCACGGGGATACAGCGACTCATTGGTTTCCCCCTCATGGTATTTAATCAGGGAATTTGACTTAATGTCCCACAGTTGTTTCCAGTCGTCAGGCAATTCAGTATAACCGGGATACTGCGGCGCTGTTTCAATATCGAGGAATAATATGTTATGGAAAGGAAGAGTGGCCATAATCAGCTTGTTGTGCTAAAAATAAAGAACAGATCACGGTCCGGGCTACCACTTTCCGGTATTATTTACAGATATTTATCGCCCTTGTTGCGTTTTACTTCGGCCACATAGTCCTTTATCTCCTGTTCTTTGTCTTTTTTGCAGATAAGCAGCACATCTTTGGTGTCAACAACAATATAGTCCTTCATTCCCTGCAGCAGCACCAGTTTATTGTCCGGTACATGCACCATACAGTTGCTGGCATCCACCACCACCACATTTTTACCCACCACAGCATTGCCAAAATAATCTTTGTCCTTGTTTTCCCAGGCGCTGTTCCAGGTGCCCAGGTCGCTCCAGCCAAAGGTGGCGGGGATAAGAAAGACATTATCCGCTTTTTCCATCACCGCAAAATCAATGGAGATATTGGTGCATTGCGGGTAAATATTTTCAACCGCCTGTTTTTCTTTGCTGCTGTTGAATTTATCCTTTTCTGCCGCAAACAGTTCATACAACTCCGGTTCATGCTTCTCCAGCGCCGCTATGATGTTTTTTACTTTCCAGGTAAAGATGCCCGCATTCCATAAGAAATCCCCGCTTGCAATAAATGTTTTGGCCAGCTCCACATTGGGTTTTTCGGTAAATGTCTTCACCTTGTAAACATCCGGCGCCGCCTCGGCGGTTTCATGCTGTATATAACCATAACCGGTGTTGGGATAAGCGGGCCTTACACCGATAGTGACCAGTGCATTGATATGATCAACAAAACTCAGCGCCTTTTTAGCCGTTTTGATGAATTCATCTGTTTCCAGGATGAGGTTATCGGCCGGGGCGGCAATCATCAGCGCTTTCGGGTCTTTTTTCAGGAGCTTAAAGGCAACATAAGCAATACAGGGGGCTGTGTTTTTCCGGGAGGGTTCTGCCAGGATATTTTCTTCGGGAATTTCAGCCAATTGTTTTTTTACAATACCTACATACTCCTTTGCTGTTACCACATAAATATTTTCAACCGGAACCAGTTTTTTGTACCGCTCAAAAGTCTGTTGTATCAGCGTCTTCCCTGTACCAAGAATATCGAGAAACTGTTTGGGCAAATCGGTCCGGCTCATTGGCCAGAAACGGCTGCCGATACCCCCCGCCATTATTGCTACGTAGTGATGTTTGTTCATGCACCCAATCCGCCGGGGCGGACTATATTTAAAAAATTATAAGAAACTACCCCCGCCGCTCCAAACTTCGGCGCTTACTGCTAAAAGGGGCAGCGGCGGCAAATTTAGAGGATTTACCATGAAGTCTTTGTTTGTCAAACAATGCTGTTCAATTTTAACGCTTCAGGACCGGGAGGACAAAAAAAGAGCCCTAAATTCGCCGTCCATTTTTACGGGGTTGAAGTTATACGACCCCGCACAAGCGGGGCCCCTTTGGTTTACACTAAACACTGACGCCCCGGACATTAAATTAAGGGAAACACTTATTTGCACCATAGAACAGAACCTGTGCAAAAAATATATTTTGACCGGGCAGCCGTTTCGGGCAAAAATGAGTATCTTAAATAAATCTGCATTAGCAGTCCCGATGGCTATCGGGGCGACAGTCCGGAGCAGTCACCTGACCTTCGGAGAAATAACAGAGCAATGGGAACATCAACAGTGAAGAAAGCATCGGAAAAATCCAGTCCGTCGAAGACCGGAAAAACAGTAAAGGTTAAGGAAGCCCCCGCCTCAAAAAAGCGGGCCGACCTGCACAAATCTTTGCAGGAGTATTTCGGGTTCAGCAAATTCAAGGGCACACAGGAAAAGGCCATCGAGTCATTGCTGGCGGGTCATGACACATTCGTCATCATGCCCACCGGCGGCGGTAAGAGCCTGTGCTACCAGCTGCCCGCCATGATCAGCGAGGGGGTTGCCATCATCGTCTCCCCGCTGATTGCCCTGATGAAAAACCAGGTGGACCTGGTCCGGGGTTACAGCAGCAACGACGAAGTGGCGCATTTCCTTAATTCAACGCTGAACAAAAAAGAAATAAAAGAAGTGCATGATGATTTGCTGACAGGCAAAACAAAAATGCTCTATGTAGCGCCCGAAACCCTGACCAAGCAGGAGAACCTTGAGTTCTTTTCTGATTTGACAATTTCCTTCTTCGCCGTGGATGAAGCACACTGTATTTCAGAATGGGGACATGATTTCCGTCCGGAATACCGCAGGCTGAGGGAAATGATGATACAGATAAATCCCGATGCACCGGTGATTGCATTGACAGCAACCGCCACCCCGAAAGTGCAAAGCGATATTGTAAAAAATCTTGATTTGCGGGAGCCCAATATTTTTATTTCGTCGTTTAACAGGGCCAACCTTTATTATGAAGTGCTGCCCAAGATCAAAAAGGCCCAGGCAGACGAAAACATTGTCCGCTTCATCAAGGGGATGAAAAATAAAAGCGGAATCATTTATGCGCTCAACAGGAAGACAACAGAAGACCTGGCCGATATATTAAATGCAAATGGCATCAAAGCGGTGGCCTATCATGCGGGGTTTGACAGTAAGCTGCGTTCCGAAAGACAGGATCAGTTCTTAAGCGAAGAAGTACAGGTTATTTGCGCCACTATCGCCTTCGGCATGGGAATAGACAAACCGGATATCCGGTTCGTTATTCACTACAATATCCCCAAGTCCATCGAAAACTATTACCAGGAAACAGGCAGGGCTGGCCGTGACGGACTGGAAGGGAAATGTGTGCTGTACTACTCTCACAAAGATGTAAGCAAGCTTGAACACCTGATGCGGGACAAGCCGCTCAGCGAACGGGAAGTAGGGGCACAGCTTATTAATGAAACAGTTGGCTTTGCCGAAACGGGGGTTTGCCGCCGCAAAGTGCTGATGAGTTATTTCGGCGAGGAATATGAAAAAGAAAACTGCGGGCAGTGCGACAACTGCAAACATCCCAAGGAAAGGGTGGAGGCAAAAGCAGAAGTGGTGATTGCCCTCAAAGCGATTAGGGCACTTGACGAAAGATTTGCTACAGATTATGTGGTGCAAATCATCAGCGGAAAACTGACACCGCAGATACAGATGTTCCGGCATGATGCACTGGATGCATTTGCCAGCGGCAATGACCAGGATGCCCATTTCTGGAACTCACTCATAAGACAAATGATATTGGAGGGCCTGCTGACAAAAGATATTGAAGAATACGGGGTGCTGAAGTTTACCAAAAAAGCAGAAGCCTTTTTGAAGAAACCCAAATCATTCCAGATAGTACTGAACAAACTGTATGATGATGCGAACGCAGATGATGAAGAAGCAGGGGAAACAACAGGCGGAACGGCACTGGATGAAAAGCTGATAGCGATGCTGATGGAGCTTCGCCAAAAAGAAGCAAAGAAAAAAAATCTTCCCCCGTTTGTGATATTCCTAGAAGCATCATTACAGGATATGGCTACCTTCTACCCTATTACCATGGAAGGATTGGAAAAATGCCAGGGAGTGAGCAAAGGCAAGGCCATCAAATACGGGAGGCCTTTTGTGGACCTGATTGCCCGCTATGTGGAAGAAAACAATATTGAACGGCCCGATGATTTTGTGATGAAGAGTGTGGTGAATAAAAGCGGAAACAAAGTTTATATCATCCAGAATACCGATAAAAAAATCTCTCTCGAAACCATCGCCAAAAACAAAGGCTGGCGGATGGATGAAATGCTGGAAGAGATGGAAACCATAGCAGCCAGCGGTACCAAACTCAACCTCGCCTATGCCATTGATGAAATGCTGGATGAGGATGACCAGGATGAGATCATCGAATACTTCAAAGGCTGCGAAACCTCCTCCCTGCAGGTGGCGCAGGAAGAGCTGGCCGACTATAACTTCAACTGGGAGCAGTTGAAAATCATGCGGATTAAATTTTTAAGTGAGTATGGGATGTAATGGGCCAATCCCAAACGACAAATTCCAATTAAGGAGCATTGAGTCTTCGGATTTCAGGCAATCCTGCCTATATTTGCAGCCCCGCTAAATAGCGAACCCTCCTTGGCAAAAACTACGGAGGATAAACGGTGCGGTAGCTCAGTCGGTAGAGCAAAGGACTGAAAATCCTTGTGTCGGCGGTTCGATCCCGCCCCACACCACCACGTTAAAAATCCCTGTCATTTCTGATGGGGATTTTTTATTCCCCGACAGGCCCCGGGCTTTTATATCTTTTTGCACACTTAGCCTCTTTTTGTTTTACCATCTTTTCAATTATCTTCGGCAGCAGGTTATTAAACCTCACTTTTTTGTGACCGGGAACTGATGCCGGGAGTTTATCCTTCATAATTATAAGCCGTTAATATGGCCGAAGTAAATTTGGGGAAAACGATCCATCGTTTTGGTTACACCAGCCGCAAAGATGCCTGGTGGGTGAAACCATTGCTTACATTCATTGGCCTGTCTGCTTTTGTGGTCTATGTTACCTGGGCCGCATTTCAGGGAAAGCATTATTATTCCGGCCCCTATCTTTCTCCTCTTTATTCGCCGGAGCTTTTTGGAGAATCGCCTCACAGCTGGTTTGGCCCCAAACCGGGCTGGTGGCCAACCTGGTTACCCTGGTCGCCGGCATTGCTGATTTTATGGGCGCCCGGTTTATTCCGGCTCACCTGCTATTATTACCGCGGAGCGTATTACAAAGCATTTTGGGCCGATCCGCCCTCCTGCACTGTTTCAGAACCAAGAAAAACCTATCGTGGTGAAAATTCATTCCCGCTGATCATACAGAATGTTCACCGGTACTTTATGTATATCGCTTTGTTATTTATCATTTTTCTTTCTATTGATGTATGGAAGGCCTTGTGGTTTGCCAACCCGGTTACGGGTGAAAAATCTTTTGGCATTGGCGTGGGCACACTGGTATTAGCTATCAATGTGGTATTGCTGGGAGGATATACACTGGGTTGTCATTCTCTTCGTCATGCTGTCGGCGGATTCATGGACCGGCTTTCCGGCAAACCGGTTCGTTTTACAATGTATAAATGCGTAAGCTGCCTGAATCGCAAACATATGTTGTGGGCATGGATGAGTTTATTCTGGGTTGGGTTTACCGATCTGTATGTCCGCCTGTGTTCGATGGGTGTTTGGACGGATTGGAGAATACTATAGAACAAATGAATAGTGAATGGTCAATTGTCAATATGTATTTATTCACCATTCACAATTGACAACAATGACTAATCAGGATACATACAACTACGACGTACTTGTCATCGGCGCCGGCGGCGCCGGCCTTCGTGCCGCTATCGAAGCATCAGCGCAGGGTGTTTTGGTGGGGTTGGTGTGTAAATCATTACTAGGCAAAGCACATACGGTGATGGCTGAAGGCGGCATTGCGGCAGCCATGGCAAATGTAGATGACCGGGATGACTGGAAAGTACATTTCACTGACACCATGCGGGGCGGGCAATACCTCAACAACTGGCGGATGGCCGAGTTGCATGCCAAAGAAGCCCCTGAATGTGTAAGAGAATTAGAAGCATGGGGAGCATTATTCGATCGTACCAAAGATGGAAAAATATTGCAACGGAATTTTGGCGGTCATAAATATCCGAGGTTAGCCCATGTTGGCGATAGAACAGGACTGGAAATGATACGCACCTTACAGGATCACTGCATTCACCAGGGTGTTGAAGTACATATGGAGTGTACCATCATCACGCTGCTTAAAGACGGGGACCGGATCATTGGCGCATTCGGGTATGAAAGAGAGAGAGGCCGGTTTAAGACTTTCCGTGCAAAAGCAGTAATTCTTGCAACCGGCGGGGTAGGCCGTTCTTATAAAATCACCAGCAACAGCTGGGAATACACCGGCGACGGGCATGCGCTGGCTTATGATGCCGGCGCTGAACTGATAGACATGGAATTTTTACAATTCCATCCCACGGGTATGATCTGGCCACCGAGTGTCCGGGGAATACTGGTAACAGAAGGTGTTCGTGGCGAGGGAGGAATTTTGCTCAACAAGAACGGAGAACGGTTTATGTTCAATAGTATCCCTGAAGCATACAGGAACCAGACCTCCGATAATGAAGAAGAAGGCTGGCGATATATACAGGGAGATAAAAATGCCAAACGGCCACCCGAACTGCTCACCCGTGATCATGTGGCCCGTTGTATTGTTCGTGAAATAAAAGAAGGAAGAGGCAGTCCGCATGGGGGTGTGTTTCTCGATATTTCATGGATAAAGAAAAGAATTTCCAATTCGGAAGAGCATATAAAGAAAAAACTGCCGGGCATGTATCATATGTTCAAAAAGCTGGCTGACATAGATATTACCAAAGAACCAATGGAAATAGGCCCTACCACGCATTATATGATGGGAGGCATTCGGGTTGATGCAGATACACAAATGTCAACATTATCGGGCCTTTTTGCGGCGGGTGAATGTGGCGCCGGACTTCATGGCGCCAACAGGCTTGGCGGCAATTCACTTTCAGATTTACTGGTGTTTGGAAAAAGAGCCGGCAGGTATGCAGCAATATTTGCCAAAGAAAATAATGCAGGTACGATTGATGAAAGACAAATTAAAGAAGCCGGACATAATGCACTGCAACCTTTTGAAAGGGACAAAGGAGACAGCCCGTTTGATGTACAGTTTGCCTTGCAGGACATGATGCAGCAACTGGTAGGCATTGTACGAAATGAAACAGAAATGTTACGGGCAAAAGAGCATTTGCGTTTGATGAATCAGCGGGCTGCAAATGTGTCTGTCACCGGCAACCGGGAATTCAACCCGGGCTGGCATACGGCGCTTGATCTTCGCAATATGCTTATCGCTTCTGAAGCGATAACTATGGCTGCATTGGAAAGAAAAGAAAGCCGCGGGGCACATTTCCGTGAAGACTTTCCCGATAAAGATCCCCCAAGCGGCAGGTTTAATTTAGTAATAAAGAAGAACGCTGACGGGCAGATGACAATAAGACAGGAGCCCATCCCGGAAATACGGGAAGACCTTAAAAAAATTATCGAAGAACTAAAGTAGTGCTGTAAGAAAGAAAGTGATATTAATAAGAACAAAAACACATTCATGATAAAATCAGAAGCCCATTAGGGGGCAGGAGTATGCCAACAGCAACATTTCAAATACAGCGGGGGGATACCAGCAATGGAAAATCCGGTAGCTACCGGATCGAAGACTATTCTCTTGAAATTTCTGAAGGCATGGTTGTGCTGGATGCCATATTGCTGATACAGGCAAAGTTTGCAAACGATCTTGCTGTCCGCTGGAATTGTAAAGCCGGGCATTGTGGCTCCTGCTCGGCAGAAGTGAATGGGATCCCCAAACTCATGTGCATGTGCAGGATGAGTGATCTGCCGCCCGGTAAACCAGTGTTGGTTCAACCCATTAAAGCATTTCCGCATATTAAAGATTTAGTAACGGATGTTTCCTGGAATTTTGAAGTCAAAAAAAGGATAAAAAAATTCAAACCCCGCCCGCCCGATGCTCCTGATGGTACCTGGCGGATGGCACAGGAAGATATTGACCGGGCGCAGGAATTCCGGAAATGTATTGAATGCTTTCTCTGCCAGGATGTATGCCATGTGCTCCGGGAGCATCATTTGCACGACAGGTTTACCGGTCCCAGATATTTTGTGCATGTAGCTTCTTTGGAAATGCACCCGCTTGATGTGGAAGACCGGCGGGAAGACCTGAAGAAAACAGAAGGTATCGGGTTTTGCAATATCACCAAATGCTGCACCAATGTTTGCCCGCAGGAGATAACCATCACGGACAATGCCATTATTCCACTTAAGGAAAGAGTAGCAGATAAATTTTATGATCCGCTAAAAAAAATATTCAGCCTGTTTCGTTCTAAAAAGAGATAATTAATAACGGGTTAGAATCAAACCAGGGTTTCAGGTCATTTAAAACATTATTTTATGTTTCAAATTAAGCCCATTTCGAAAGAGAGTATCCCCGCTGCTCTCGAAAAAGCGGAGCGATACCGCCTTCTTAATGAACCTATGCTGTCTGAAAGCATTTGTCTGGATATCCTGGAGGCGGATCCGGAAAACAGCAAGGCTCTTGTTATCATGCTTTTGGCGATTACTGACCAGTTTGGTACATCACCATTGAGTGACATGAACCAGGCAAAACAATTGCTGGCCCGGCTCCCCGATGAATACGACCGGCAATATTATTCCGGCCTCATCTGTGAGCGGCAGGGAAAAGCCAAACTGGGAAAGCGGATGGCGGATGGCGGATTTATTGCCTACGAGTGGCTGAGGGATGCAATGGATCATTATGAAAAAGCAGAGGCGATCCGGCCGCCGGGAAAAGATGATGCTATCTTGCGCTGGAATACCTGTGCCCGCCTGATCATGCGTCATAATCTGAAATCGAGAGATGAAAAGTATATTGAACCTCCGCTGGAATGAAAGCGGATGTAAACAGATATTATTGACCGGGATAACAACAATAACGCATCATTCGTCTTTCTTTCTCACAATCAAATACCAGTCATTCTCCAGCAGCCGGTAAGCATAATCGTAACAATAATAATAGACATTGCCGGTTTTAGTGGTATAAATATGGGTGAGGTAAGTGAATGAAAAACCCCTTAGCAATAACTGGTCTCTCGTGGTTTTAGCCGTCTCTTTACCGGACGGTAAAAAGGATTGTAATATGCGGCGGTTTTTGGCCAATGTATTATTTATAAGCCGAACTACCCCGTTGTCAGAAGCCTTTATCTGGTTATTGTAATTATTCCGGCAGTAGTCATCACAGAATTTTTTATCCGAACGGCCTTTAACCGGCTTGCCGCATGACAAGCAGTTCTTTATTTCTTGTTTTGCCTGTAACATATTACTTATTAAAAGATTGTACGGGGTAAGGTACAAACTATTTTATAAGTATAACCGGTTAAAAACGGATAAATCCCTTTAAATCCGAAAGCAAAGGGATAAAAACCGACTGTCGCTTTCCGGCGCTATCATCTTTGTGTTGTCAATCGGTTAAGACGTCGGCCGGTTGGCTGAGATAACAAAATTCAAAAATAGTTTCCGTAAAATCCGCCAGCCGGCGGACACGGAGGCACAAAACTTAAAGTTATGTACGCATTAAAAAACAAAGTTCAACTTATCGGTAACCTGGGTAATGCACCCGAAATAAAAACATTTGAAAGCGGTAAAAAAGTGGCGAATATCCGCATCGCCACGTATGAGATCTACCGCAATGCCAAAGGCGAAAAAGTAAAAGACACACAGTGGCATAATCTGGTAATGTGGGGCAAACTGGCCGAGATTGCCGAGAAATACCTGACCGTAGGCAAGGAAGTGGCCGTGGAAGGCAAACTGGTAAACCGCCAGTACACCGATAAAGACGGCAATAAGAAATTCTTTACCGAAATACAGGTAAATGAACTGCTGATGCTGGGCGGCAACCCTGCGGAGGCGTAAGGATTGTTGGGCCACGGATTGCACAGATTAACACGGATTACGGCCTGCGGCCGGATTAGGAAAGTTTTTTTGTGCGGTCTGTGGCCTTAAACTATTTGAAATGGAAAAACTGATTCAACGAACCGAAACCTATCAGGTAATAGGTAAGTGCATGGAGGTTCACCGGATATTGGGGTTTGGGTTCTCTGAAATTGTTTATAAAGAGGCCCTTGAAATAGAATCTTTAATAAATGAAATTCCGGCGAGTAGAGAAAAACAGTTTGATGTTGTTTACAATGGAAAGAAGCTAAAACACAAATACTTTGCGGATTTTGTTATGTTTGGAAATATTATAGTCGAAATCAAGTCCAGCAAGGAGGGTATTGCAGGTGAGCACATTTCACAAACATTGAACTACATGAAAGCTTCCGGCTGTAAAGTTGGTCTCATTGTCAACTTTGGTAAAAAAAGCCTGGAATATAAAAGACTGGTTCTCTAATCCATGTTAATCTGTGCAATCCGTGGCAAAAAACAAAACTACCGTGGCAATCTTCACTCCCGATGCAACCAATGAAATGGTTCAACTGGCTATTCAGTTGGTCAATCAGACCAACCGCAACATCTTCCTTACCGGTAAGGCCGGTACGGGCAAAACCACTTTTTTAAAACACATCCGGGACAACTGCCCCAAACAAATGGCCATCGTGGCTCCCACCGGCGTGGCCGCCATCAATGCAGGCGGGGTAACCATCCATTCATTTTTTCAATTACCTCTCTCACCATTTATCCCGGAGGCAACAGGCACCGGTTTTTCAGGCAGGAGTGAAGAAACGGTCAACCGCCACAGCTTGCTTAGCAGGCTTCGGTTTAATAATGATAAGCGAAAAGTATTGCAGCAGCTCGAACTGCTGGTAATAGATGAGATAAGCATGGTTCGCTGTGATATACTGGATGCGCTGGATACAGTACTCCGCCATATCCGGCAGCGGCCCTATGAAAGGTTTGGGGGTGTGCAGGTATTGTTCATCGGTGATATGCTGCAACTGCCGCCGGTGGTAAAGGACCACGAATGGAACCTGTTGTCGGAATACTATACCGGCCAGTATTTTTTCGACAGCAAAGTGCTGCAGGAAGAGCCGCCACTGTACATAGAGTTTAATAAAATATACCGGCAAAGCGATGAACGGTTTATTTCGGTGCTGAACCAGGTGCGGAACAACGAACTGGATGAGGACGGAATGAAAATACTGGAGAGCCGGTTTCACCCTGCATTCCGCCGCAATAAGCAGGATGGTTATATCATCCTTACCACACACAATGACAAGGCCAGGGAAATTAACGTAAGGGAGCTCGGCCACCTGGACAGCAAACTATTCACCTACGAAGCAGAAATCAAAGGCGACTTTCCTGACCGGGCTTACCCGGCCGACGAGGTGCTCTATTTAAAGACCGGGGCACAGGTTATGTTTATCAGAAATGATTCGGCCGAAAATGGCAAGCGCTTTTATAATGGAAAAATCGGCCTGATTGCAAGGCTTGAAACAGATAAAATAGTTGTGCAATGTGAAGGCGAAACAGGAGAGATAGAAGTGGGCAGGGAGGAATGGGAAAACATCCGCTATACGGTGAATAAAACAACCCGCCATCTCGAATCTGATGTGCTGGGCTCTTTTAAACAATACCCGTTGCGGCTTGCGTGGGCGATAACGATTCACAAGAGCCAGGGGCTCACTTTTGATAAAGCGATTATAGATGCAGGCGAAGCATTTGCTCCGGGCCAGGTGTACGTGGCACTGAGCCGTTGTACCAATTTAGAGGGAATGGTGCTGCAAAGCCGGGTGAGGCCGGGCAGTCTTTTCACGGACAAGCGGATACTTGAATTTTCCAGCAAGGCAGCTACCAACAACCAACTACAGCAGGAACTGGCCGCTGCCCGCAAGGACTACCAGCAATCGGTATTGATTTCATTGTTTGATTTTACCGCCGCTATCAGCAGCGTCAAAGAAATACATGGATACCTGGCTGAAAACAGTTCATCATTCAACCCGGAAGCATTACCCTGGACGGATGAGTTATTTGCAAAGCTTGATAAAATACAGGCAACGGCGGTAAAGTTTCATGCTCAGCTAAAGACATTGTTTCCGCAAGAGAGAACAACAGAAGAAAACCGGCCCTTGCAGGAGAGAATAAAAGCGGCAGCCGGATATTTTGTCACCGAAATAGTTTCATTGATTCAATTTCTTCAGCAATCACCCGCCATCACCGACAGTCGGCTTAATGCCAAGGAATACAATGAAACAATAAAAGAAGTATTTGCAGAACTGGCCGTGAAGCGGTTTTTACTGGAGGGATTCACCGGTAAATCTGATATGGAAGCCTACCACAGCCGGAAGCAAAAGTTTGTATTACCGGCTTTTTCAGTCAATGCCTATGCCGGGGCTTCGCAAAAAAGAACCGACAGCCCCCACCCTGTCCTGCATCAGCAATTAAGAAAATTAAGGGACAGCATCTGTTCCCGCAAAGATCTGCCCATCTATATTGTGGCGGGCAGCAATACAATTGACGAAATGGCCCGGTACCTGCCCCAGTCGCTGACGGAGCTGAGAAAGATAAGCGGTTTTGGTGATGCTAAGATTGAACAATATGGCCGGCAGTTTCTGGATGTGATTCTTGACTATTGCAGAGAAAGAGGATTGTCATCATTAATAAATGAAAAATCACCCAAGCGGGAACGAAAAGAAAGAACCGGCCCTGCCAAAAAGAAAGGAGACACCCATGCAGAATCGCTGAAGATGTTTAAGCAAGGAAAGACTATTGCCGAAATAGCCAACGAAAGAAGCCTTGCCATCAGCACCATTGAATCCCATTTGACCATGTTTGTGGCATGGGGTGATATAAAGATTGAAGAAGTGGTAAACCGGGAAAAGCTGCTGTTAATAGAAGCTGCATTGACTGATTTTAAGGGTAGCTCCATAACACCCGTCAAGCAACAGCTTGGTAATGATATAAGCTTTGGCGAAATAAGATTAGTAATGGCCTCATTGGGCATTATACCCGAAAAAGCCAGCGAACAATAACCCCCGCTGTATTCATATACCAGAAATCTGTCAGCTTTTATTACGGCGATGATATGTTCATGTGAATATTACCTTACATGGTTATTCAATATACCCGGGTTAATTATTCACATTTAACTTAAATAAACTTGTTACATTAAAGTTTATCTATAACTTCATTTTAATACTTACTAACCTGTTTATGGATACCTTAACCACCCCTGCTTACCGCACCATCAGTAATCATACAGTTGGTGAAGTGCGGCGAAAACTTTCCAATGGCCAGAATCATTTTTTTGCGCTTCGCCCGTTCAGCCCCGGCGATATGATAGCCAGTTTTTCTGCCGGCACCATTTCAGCCGAACCGACCTATCTTACAGTACAGGTCGGTCTTCGCAAACACATTACACTGGACCCCGAGTTTCTGCAGTACATTAATCATGGCTGCGACCCCAATGTGTTTTTTAACACCTCCACTATGCAAGTGGAAGCATTGAAGCATATCGGCTCCGGCGATGAGCTGACTTTTTTCTACCCTTCTGCCGAATGGAGAATGGCACAGCCCTTTGAATGTTATTGCGGCAGCCCCAAATGCCTGGGCAAAATCAGGGGGGCGGCTTATTTATCTCCTATTGTACAATCACAATACCGGTTTACCGGGTTCATTCAGCAACAACTGGCAAAAAAGGCTGCCAGGAAAAAAGTGGCCTGATGTCTCGTATGAAGAATAGCGAAACGACAACATTGTTCAGGCCATATAAGATATGGGTGCTGGCCCCCTTTCTCGAATCGGACGACCCGAATATTAAGCATTACTACGATTTCACCCACAGCATTAAGGAATTCACCAAAGTATTTGAAGAACTGAAGGCCGACTGGAAATGGCAGCCCGTATCAATGGATAACTTTCGGGCAATTATTAAATCCATTGCTGAAAGCAAAAACGGAAAAACCCCTGTTATACTAAACCTTTGTGACGGAGATGAAGTAAACGGGACACCAGGGGTGTCTGTCATTCATGAACTGGAAAAATACGGATTGATCTATACCGGTTCCGATGCTTATTTCTATAACATCACCACTTCCAAAATACCGATGAAGAAGGCTTTTGATAAAGCCGGTGTGCCTACAGCTAACTGGAGGGTGATATCTGAAAAAAGGGGGTCAACCAAAGGGATTGCAAAAAGAGTAGGCACCCCGATTATTATTAAGCCGGCGGTTTCCGGGGGCAGCATGGGGGTGTCAGTAAAGAATGTAGTAAACACCGAAGAAGAACTGGCAGCAAGAGTGGAGGAAATTTACAAAGGGTACCGGGGGTGGAACCTCCTGGCAGACGGGCTTTTTGTTGAACAGTTTATTACAGGCCCCGAATTCACCACTTTCATTACCGGTTCGGCCGATGACCGGAAAAATTGCGTGCTGTATGAACCGGTGGAGCGGATATTTCACCCATCCCTGCCGGATGCAGAAAAGTTTTTATCCTTTGACAGGCTTTGGGAAATATATGAAGACGAAACCCCGATGCCCGGGAATGGCAACTTCTACGATTACCAAAAGGTAAAAGGACCGCTGGGGTCAGCATTAAAAAAGCTGAGTTTCGATGCCTACAAAGCCTGCGGCGGCAAGGGTTATACAAGAATTGACATCCGGCAGGATGCCGTCACTGGCAAATTATATCTGCTGGAAGTGAATGCCCAATGCGGATTAAGCGAAGACGAAGACTATACTTCAATAGGAGCTATAATAAAAGCCTCGGATGTAAGCTATACGGAAGTGATAACGGAAATACTCAAAGACGCATTGAGGAGAAGTGTGATGAAAATTGCCGGTGTAAAAAAGACCGGCACAACTGCCGGGAAAAGGAAAGCCGTTCCTGTCAAATAGTATCTTTCATTTTATGTATTAAACAGAACCATCGCATATGAAGGTTTGTGTATTGCAGCCGGATTATACCCCATCCGGGGTTGATTACCAGTATTACGACCCCGAAAGGGAGCTGGCCCACTTAATTCCGGAACATGAGGTGCATAACGTGAAGCTGAATAAACTCACCACCTTTAAACAGCTTAAGGAACTGGGCAAGCAGGGCTATGATATATTTGTAAACCTCTGCGAGGGCTATCCGGAATGGGAAGTGCCCGGTATAGATGTTGTTTTTTGCCTTGAATCACTTAATCTCCCTTTTACAGGCCCCACCACCAAACTCTTTGATGTTCCCAAGGAGCTGATGAAATACATCGCTTACTGCGAAGGGGTAACGACACCGGGATTTGTTCTGGTGAATGAACTAAAAGACCTCGATGAGGCTGTAAAAAACCTAAAGTTTCCCCTGTTTGTCAAACCGGCGCATGCTGGCGACAGCCTCGGTGTGGATGAACATTCGCTGGTGCATAATAAAGGAGAACTGACGGATAAAGCGAAAAGCATCATCCGGGAATATGCACCGCTGCTGGTGGAGGAATATATTGCCGGAAGAGAATTTACAACCCTTGTCGCCGGAAATCCCGATGGACACAATTGCACAGTATACCGGCCGGTTGAATACCTTTTTCCAGAGGGCAAAGAATTTAAAACCTATTCATTAAAAACATCCGAACTGCACCCCGATTGTAATGTGCCCTGTACAGATGAGGAGATTGATCAAAAAATCCGGCAAATGGCCGAGAAGATTTTTAAAGCGGTAAATGCCGTGGGCTATGGCCGTCTTGACTTCAGGGTAAACAGCAAACGGGATATTTATTTTCTGGAAATGAACCTGACCTGTTCGGTGTTTTATAAAGACGGTTACGAGGGCTCCGCCGATTTTATTTTAAAATACGATGGTATCGGGCAGGCTGATTTTTTGCGGCATATTATTGCCGAAGGAATTGCCCGGCACAAAAGAAAAATAAAGCCGTATGTGATGAAGGGAAACTCGATAGCCGGTTATGGCATTTATGCCGGCCGGGACATCAAAAAAGGGGAAATTATTTTCAAAGGCGAAGGAAAATCTCAGCGGGTTATCACCAAACGGTTTGTAGAAAAAAATTGGAATGAAGACGAGAAACTTCATTTCCGCCGTTATGCCTATCCGGTAAGTGAGGAGTTATTCATCCTATGGGATGAAGACCCGGCAGAGTGGGCGCCGCAAAACCATAGCTGTAACCCAAATACTACATTTAGCGGCCTGAATATGCTGGCAGCAAAAAACATAAATCAGGGAGAGGAGCTTACGCTGGATTATGCGCAGTTTTTGGATGAAAACATGGAGCCGTTTCAATGTCAGTGTGGCGCTAAGAATTGCCGTGGGTTGATAATGGGTATTACGGGAAACTCTCTGACTGTTCGGGAGAAAGACATAACAGTGATAAAGCCTGAACACTAATTATCTGCCCATAAACACCATCAGTATCTGCACATCGCTGGGGTTAATGCCCGAGATACGGCTGGCCTGGCCTAATGTTCTTGGCTTAATGCGGGTAAGTTTTTCCCGAGCCTCGTTACCAAGAGAGGAGATTTTCTTATAGTCGAAAGTTGACGGGATTTCTAATTCTTCCAGCTGGCTCATCCGTTGTACCAGTTCTTTTTCCTTTTCGATATACACATCATATTTTACCTGTATCGCTGCCTGTTCTATAGCGTCTTTAGAGAAAGGCAACAACGCTTCTTTCAATTTGGGCAGCGCTTCTGAAAAATCGGCCAGTTCTACTGAAGGGCGCAATAATATTTTTTCTGCTTTTTGTTTCTCTGATATCCCCGAAGAATTGATCTGCTCAAACCAACCGTTGATCTCGTCAGGCTCAACCGACATTTCTTTGAGTATACTTTTTATTTTCTCTACTGATCCTCTTTTGTCAATTACTTTATTCATTCTCTCTTGCGAAGCAAGCCCAAGGCCATAACTTAATTCAGTCAGCCGCAGGTCTGCGTTGTCCTGCCGTAACAATGTTCTGAACTCCGCCCTTGATGTAAACATTCTATAGGGTTCCCGTGTGCCTTTGCTTATTAAATCATCAATCAAAACACCAATGTAGGCATCACTTCTTTTCAAAACAACTTCTTGCAACCCATTCGCTTTTTGGTGTGCATTAATACCCGCCATCAGCCCCTGGCAGGCGGCTTCTTCGTATCCGGTTGTGCCGTTTATCTGCCCGGCAAAAAATAAATTTTGAATCAGCTTTGTTTCTAACGAATAAGTGAGCTGGGTTGGCGGAAAGAAATCATATTCTATAGCATAACCCGGCCGGAACATTTTTGCATTCTCAAACCCAACAATACTACGAAGTGCTTCGTATTGTGTTTCTTCCGGCAATGAAGTAGAAAATCCATTTACATAGACCTCCACAGTGTTCCATCCCTCTGGTTCAATAAACAATTGATGTCTGTCCCTTTCCGCAAAACGGTTGATTTTATCTTCAATGCTTGGGCAATACCTTGGCCCTACCCCATCAATCCTTCCTGCAAACATGGGGCTTCGGTCGAATCCCGTTTTCAGTATATCATGAACGGTTTGATTGGTATAGGTTATCCAGCAGCTTCTTTGTTGTTTTGGCTTTTCAGTATCCAGGTAGGAAAAACCAATTACTTCATCGTCGCCGGGCTGTTCTTCCATTTTGGAATAATCAAGGCTGCGGCCATCAATCCTTGGCGGAGTCCCTGTTTTTAGTCTGTCACTTTCAAAACCCAGGGAAACTAATTGTTCAGTAATGCCTGTCGCTGCTTTCTCAGCCACCCTTCCCCCGCCAAAATTCTTTTCGCCAATATGAACGATGCCATTAAGGAAAGTTCCATTGGTCAGTACTACGGACTTTGCTTTTATCTCATGCCCAAGCCCCGTCACCACTCCCTGGCACCTGCCATCTTTTACCAGCAGGCCTTTCACCATATCCTGGTAAAAATCAAGACCGGCGGTATTCTCCAGCATTTCCCGCCATTTCAGATGGAAAAGCATCCGATCGTTCTGGGACCGGGGACTCCACATGGCCGGCCCTTTGCTCCGATTCAGCATCCTGAACTGGATGGTACTCAGGTCCGTTACAATTCCGGAATATCCCCCCATCGCATCTATTTCTCTCACAATCTGACCCTTAGCAATACCACCCATGGCCGGGTTACAGCTCATTTGAGCAATGGTCTGCATATTCATGGTTACCAAAAGGGTTTTAGAACCAAGATTGGCTGCAGCTGCCGCAGCTTCACAGCCGGCATGTCCAGCTCCAACTACTATTACATCATACTGAAGAAACATGGGGTGCAAAGGTAGACCACTGATGTGAATGATTTAAGTTGATTTTGCTAATGAAACTGAGATTTTGGTCAATGGACAAGGTTTCACGGGAAATGCGAAACTGTTTCAGGGAGGAACAGTTCCACGTGAAAGCACGGATATTCAGGAAAAATAAGAAAGCAGGCAAAAATCTTCTCTTTTTCTCATTCGTTTCTTTTCTGGCTTTGTTTTATCGCTATACCCGCACAGATGCAAAGCCCCATGAAAAATAACCCTGTGTAGCTCAGACTTAAAAGATACGCCCAACGTCCTGGTGTTATCCCTTACCCTGTCAATGCTTATATAGACTTCCCCCTCAATGGGAAAGGATATCGAAAGATCGAATGTGATGATATCGGTGTAATAGTCATGGCGGAGATACTGTCGGCTTATCTTCAGCAACCTTTTATCTGAGCAGAATATGTAGTTAAGCGATTCCAGCTTCTTATTTTCTTTTCTAAATATGGATTCAATAAAAATCTTCAGGGATGTCCTGTTTTTAAGAGAGAAGTCTCTTTGTTCAAAAAAGAAACAAACTTTTGATAATGAGGGCATAATTTCAAAATTCGTAAAGAAAAACCAACGAACAAGGGTAGTTTTGCCTTATTCGTAAAAACAGAAAATGATTACCAGGCTTTCAGATTTAAAACCAGGACAAGAAGGAGTTATTAAAGAATTCAACAACAACGAGATTTTTCTCAAATTGATGGAAATGGGCTGTGTGCCAGGAGAAAGAATCCTGCTGGAGCAAGTGGCACCCCTGGGAGATCCAATCTCCGTAAGTGTGGCCGGTTATCACCTCAGTCTGAGACTAAACGAGGCGGAACATATATTAGTAGAAGTAAAACATTGACTGTCAATGTGTTAATATGAAAATTGGGCTTTATTTCGGTTCTTTCAACCCCGTTCACATCGGTCACCTTATCATCGCCAATCATATTTTAAACGAAACGGGCATTGAAAAGATATGGCTTGTCGTTTCCCCCCAAAATCCCTTTAAGCAGGAAAATTCTCTGCTGAACGAATATCATCGCCTGCATCTGGTAAGGTTGGCTACAGAAGATGATAGCCGCATAAAAGCTTCGGATATAGAATTTGGTTTGCCCAAACCCTCTTATACAATCAACACACTCACTTACCTGGCTGAAAAATATCCGGAACATGAGTTCTGTATCATAATGGGCAGCGATAGTTTTCAAAATCTGCACAAATGGAAAAACCATGAAATAATTGCTAAAAACTACCCTGTGTACGTTTATATAAGACCCGGTTTCCTGGTAGAGAATGACCCGGGCCTTCAGTCGCATATCCTGGAGGCGCCACTGCTGCAATTATCGGCTACTCAAATACGTAAGTTTATTAAGGAAGGAAAATCGGTGCGGTATATGCTGCCAGACAAAGTATTGGAAGAAATAGAAAAAGGCGGATACTATAAAAAGTGAGATCAGAAAAAATATCCCAGGAGAAGACATCCGATCACAATTAAAGGCGCAGCAATCCGTGTAAAGCTCAACAGGAGAAAGGTTCCCAGCATCACCAGCACACTTATCAGGCTGCTGATTGGTTTTACATCCGAGAATGTAATATCCTTCATAATGTAAAAGGTTGAGGCGATCATTACACCCACCACCACTGCATTGATCCCCTCCAGGGAGCGATAAACAGCCGCATATTTCTTCAGGTTGTTCCAGATAGGGAAGAAGAACAAGACCAACAAGGCGCTTGGTAAAAAAATGGCAACCATTCCTATCAGGCAACCCACTACCTGCATTTCGGTTCCCATATCTTTCAGGGCCATGCCGCCGGCGAATGAAGCAATGGAAAAAACAGGTCCGGGCAGGGCCCTTACGATCCCCATACCGGTGTACATGTCTTGTTCATCAATTTGTATAGCGTCCTTGTTTTTATCTTTTGTTTTCAAAACCTCCGGTCGCACACTCCACTGCTCATACATCATTGGCATCAGCACCTGGCCGCCGCCAAAGACAAGACTGCCCATCCTGTATGTATTCTCAAAAAGATTGATGGGCCTTCTGTCCGGCCATTGATCAATGCGGGCCCTTTCGCTCAATATAGCAGCTGCGATAAAAACGATTCCGAACAGCCAGAAATTCCACCATTTAATCTTTCTTGGCTTTTGTTCAGTTTGGGGAATACGTTTCCGGCTAATGTTGGTGATGATACCCCCGGTAATTATCAAAGCGGGGATAACCCAGGGCTGCCCGAATAAAAAATAAGTGACAGCCGTGCTGATTATCATGATAACCCAGGTAATGGTATTCTTTATGGCCAGAGGAAAAGCAACAAATGCAGCATAAGCCAAAAACCCAACAGCCATGGGCGGGATAAACTTGAAAATATCTGTCCCCAGCTGTCGCTGGTCAATATATCCCAACAAAAACGATAAGGCACCCATTAGTATGCAGGCCGGCAGGATCCAAACGAGCAGCGTTAATACCGCAAGCGGCACTCCGCCTCTTTTGTAGCCGATCAACGTCAGGGTTTGTGTAGAGGAAGCACCCGGCAGCAACTGGCAAAAAGCATTGTACTCCATCAGTTCCTGTTCTGTGATATAAGGCCGTCGGTGCACAAAAGTTTTCATCATCATACCAATATGGGCCTGGGGGCCGCCAAAAGCGGTAACGCTGTGCAGAAGCACAACCTTCAGAAACGGAACATGGCGCAGCAGCATGGGGCTTTAAATATAAATAAATTAAGGGAAGGCGGACATGACGGCCGAAGAACCCCTATTTGCCTTAAATTCATAAAAAAAATAACCAGATGAAAAAAGGATTTTTTACCCTTTGGCTGACAGCAACCGCAATAAAATTACTTGCACAGGGGGACTATGATAAACTGAAAACGAAAGCCTTTACCGCAGCTGATAAGATCGAGGCGAAATGTATTGAATGGCGCAGGGACTTTCATCAAAACCCTGAGCTGGGTAACAGGGAGTTCAGGACATCAAAGATCATTGCTGCCCACCTAAAAAGCCTCGGTATTGAAACAAAAGAGAATGTTGCTAAAACAGGTGTAGTAGGGATTCTTAGAGGAGGCAAACCCGGCCCATGCATCGCACTGCGGGCTGATATAGATGCACTACCGGTAACCGAAAGAGTCAAAATTCCTTTTGCCTCCAAACAAAAAGCCACCTACAATGGTCAGGAAGTAGGAGTGATGCATGCCTGCGGCCACGATACTCATACCGCCATGCTGATGGCGGTCGCCGAAATACTTTCTACAATGAAGAATGATATAAAAGGAACGGTCAAATTTATTTTTCAACCGGCCGAAGAAGGCCCTCCGGAGGGAGAAGAGGGCGGAGCGCCGTTGATGATAAAAGACGGAGTATTGGAAAATCCAAAAGTGGAAGCCATATTTGGTTTACATATTGAATCCGATATAGAAATAGGCCAAATTGAATATAAACCCGGCGCTTTTATGGCGGCTGCAGACTGGTTTTCTATCAAAGTAAAAGGCAGGGGCAGCCACGGTTCACAACCCTGGAAGGGAATTGACCCTATCCAGGTGTCGGCACAAATAATTGAAGGCTTACAGAACATTGTGAGCAGGCAAATGGAGCTAACAAAAGCTCCCGTTGTAATTACAGTTGGAAAAATACAGGGTGGGGTACGGCAAAATATTATTCCGGAAGAATGTCAACTGGACGGAACGATAAGAACACTGGACGCCGGTATGCAGAAAGAAGTACATCAGCGGATAAAATGGACAGCAGAAAAAATTGCAGAAGCATCCGGAGCAACAGTTGAAGTGTCTTTTGATACCAAAACATTAGTGACCTATAACACTCCGGACTTAGTAAAAAAAATGATCCCCTCCCTGGAGTCGGCAGCAGGTGCGGGGAATGTAAAAGAGCGAAACTGGGTAACCGGAGCCGAAGACTTTTCTTATTACGGAACAAAAGCCCCGGCTTTCTTTTTTTACCTCGGGGGAATGCCTAAAGGGAAAGATGCTGCCACAGCACCACCACACCATACGGCTGATTTTTATGTGGATGAAAGGGGCATGCAAACCGGGATCCGTGCCTTTTGCAGTTTGGTGATTGATTACATGAACCAATGATTGAATAATTAAAATGTTTCAATGAAAAGGGGTTTACTGTTGAGTTTGCTTGTAATAGTTTTTTCGGCTCTTTTATCAGCGCAAAAAACAGATAAACGTCTGGAGGCAAAGCTGCAGGAAACCATCAGCAGGTATAACGGGGACATTGGTGTTTATGTAAAAAACCTTCGCACCGGAAAAACAATTGCCATCAATGCTGATACAGTTTTTCCCACGGCAAGTATTGTAAAAGTGCCAATACTTACAGGCATTATGGATAAGATAGAAAAAGGGGAGTTGAAATATGATTCAATGCTGACATACAAAGATTCATTGTTGTATACAGGTTCCGATATTCTTGGCTCTTTTAAAACGGATGAAAAAATTGCCCTGAAAAAAATTATTATGCTGATGCTGACAACCAGCGATAACACTGCCAGCCTCTGGCTGCAAAGCCTGGCGGGCGGAGGAAGTCGTATCAATGAAATAATGGAAGGGTTAGGGTTAAAGGATACAAGAGTAAACTCCAGAACTCCCGGCCGGGAAGCTTTCCGGGCTGTTTACCAATGGGGGCAAACCACACCCCGTGAAATGGGACTCTTGTTTGAAAAAATTTACCGTAATGAAATTTTCTCGGGCCCTGCCTGCGAACGGATGATGCGCTGCCTGGGCCGCAATTACTGGGATGAGAACGAAGCCATTTCACAGATACCGCCCACCATAGAAGTGTTCAGCAAGAATGGTTGTGTGAATGCCAGCCGGAGTGAAGCCATGATTGTGAATGCACCCAAGAGCCCCTATGTGTTCTGCATTTTTACCAAGAACAACAAAGACCAGCGCTGGGGACATGATAATGAAGCATGGGCCATAGCGAGAAAGTTATCAAAATTGTTATGGAATTATTTCGGAGGAAACAAATAACCGTGAAAACACCGGCTATTATATTGTCAATTGCTTTGAGTTTATTTTTCCTGGCATGTGCAAGGCATAAAAAGAATAAATTAACCATAGTCTTTGACCGGGTTGACAATCTTCAGGCCGGGTCACCCGTAAAAATTCAAGGAATTGATATTGGTAAAGTATTGGGCCTTAATTTAATTGACGGCGGGGTTTTAGTCAAAATTACACTTTGGGATAATAAACAGATTCCCGCCGGTTCAATTTTTTCTATTGTAAACCCAATGATAGGTAGTGCTGCGTATATTGATATCGAGCCGTCCGAAAGCGCTGTTTTCTTATCATCAGAGGATACTGCAAGTGGAAAGTATGGAGAAAGAGGATTACTGGACAACCTGATATCTGATTCCGCAAAAAGAAAAAAAATAGAAGAAGCATTAGATAAAATTGCTGAAGGCCTGAAAGAATTGGTTAATGCAAGAAAAGACAGTACCCGGGAGTTTAAATAATTTCTTATTTAAACAACTGATACACCGCCCAGCTCATCAAATAAGCCAGCCCCGTCATATACAACAACTGAATGATAGGCCATTTCCAGCTTCTCGTTTCTCGTTTTACTACCGCCAATGTACTCATGCACTGCATCGCAAATACATAGAATATCATCAGCGATAAACCTGTAGCCAGGTTAAACACCGGCTTTCCATCAGAACGCACAGCCGCCTTCATTTTCTCTTTCAACAATAAACTTCCCTTGTCCTCATCGCCCACACTATATAAGGTGGCCATGGTACCTACAAAAACTTCTCTTGCTGCAAAAGAGGTGATAAGGGCAATACCGATCTTCCAGTCGAAGCCTAACGGGGCAATGGCCGGTTCAATGGTTTTGCCCATGATACCGGCATAAGAGCTTTCCAGCTTCTCGGTTTGATATGCATGATCAAGCTGTGAAGTATCAGCGTTGCGCTGCGACTTCAATACTTCATACTTCACCGTTACTTTCTTCATGGTGTTGCCGGGCCCAAATGAACTGAGGCCCCAAAGAATCAGGCTGATGATCATAATCACCTTTCCGGCATCAAACACAAAAATCCTGGCCTTGCTCAGCATGGTAGTTACGGCATTGCTCCAACGGGGAGAACGGTAGGAGGGCAGCTCCAGGATAAAAAAACTTTTTTCATTTATCTTAATAAACCATTTGGCTACATACGAAACAATCAGCGCCATTACAAGGCCGAGCAGGTACAGGCCCATCATCACCAGGCCCTGCACTCCGAGAAAACCAAACAAATATGTTTTAGGAATAACAAGACCAATCAGAATAGTATAAACCGGCAGCCTTGCCGAACAGCTCATCAGCGGAGTGATGAGTATCGTCAGCAGCCGCTCTTTCCTGTTCTCAATATTCCTTGCACTCATAATGGCGGGCACCGCACAGGCAAAGCCGCTGATCATCGGCATCACACTTTTACCATTGAGGCCAACGCTGCGCATCAGCCGGTCAGAAAGAAAACTGATGCGGGCCATATAACCGGAATCCTCTAATAAAGTGATAAGGCCAAACAGTATCATTATCTGCGGCACAAAAACCAAAATGCCGCTCAGCCCCGCAATCACCCCGTTGATTAATAAGTCTGTCCAGCGGCTATCGGGTAAAGAAGAAGATAAGGATTGGCTGAGTTTGGCAAAACCCAGTTCAATCCAGTCCATCGGGTACTGCGCCAGCCAGAAGACACTCTGAAACAGCAGAAACAAAACGCCAAGCAAGATCAGATAGCCCCAGACCCGGTGCAGCAGCAGGTTATCCAGTTTTTCAGTGAACAATGTTTTTTGCAGCGGGTCTGGTTCCGATACGGCCTGCTGCAGGATGTGTTTGATGCGGCTGTAACGTTGCAATATCTCTTCCGCCTGTGTTTTGGTGGGGTTGAACTTATTTTTTATCTCAATGTTTTCAATCGTATCCTGTATGGCGGCGGGCAGATCAAATGATTCATGATTGATAAGAAAATGAATGGCCGCATAATCGCTCAGTTCAGGAAAATGCTGCTTTACTTCAGCAATAGATGTTTCGGCGAATGCTTTATTGTTAATAAAATCACGGGCAGGCGACCGGTACAGATGCTGCGAAGTTTGTTCAATTGCTTTTTTCAGCTGAGCAATACCTTTGTTCTTCCTGGGATTTACTGCCACCACCGGCACGCCTAACTCCCTTTCCAGCTCAGCAATGTCAATCTTGATTCCTTTGCGGCGGGCCATGTCCATCATTGTCAGCGCAATTACCACCGACGCCTTGAGGTCAATGATCTGTGTGCAGAAGAGCAGGTTCCGCTTCAGGTTGCTGGCATCGGCCACCACCACCACCACATCAGCCTTCAGTTCCGGGTCCTGGTTTATCAGCACTTTGTAGCTCACCCACTCATCCATGCGGCGGGGATAGAGGCTGTAGGTGCCGGGCAGGTCAATCACTTCAGCGCTGATACCTGCGGCAAGCGAAGTGGAGCCGGTACGTTTATCAACGGTGACGCCGGGGAAATTGCTCACCTGCTGATTGAGACCCGTCAGACAGTTGAACAGCGAACTTTTTCCGCTGTTGGGGTTGCCAACTAATGCGATATGGAGTCTTTTGTTTTTCACACCCGTAGCCCGCAAATGTAAACCCGGTGGACGGAACCCCCTTACGAATTTCGATTTTTAGACACCCCGAATGGGAAAATGATGACCAAAATATGCCCGTCCCGGCGAATAAAAGATAAAAGCCCTTAATACCTTTACGTCTTTATACCTGTAATCAATGAAAGTCTTCACCCTGCGAATTGTTTTAGCGGCCCTTGTTCTTGCCGGTTGTTCTCCTTCTAAAAAAACGGCTAAACCCGACACACAAACTTTAGAGAACCTGAAAGCACATATCGGATATCTCGCAGCTGATAAGCTGGAAGGAAGAAGAACGGGAACAAAGGGGGAGGAGATGGCTGTGGAATACATCCGGCAGCAGTTCAATGCGATTGGTCTGCAACCAAAAGGAACGGAGTATTACACACAATCATTTATTATCAATGACGGAAAAAAGATTGATTCAATAACGGAGCTCAGTATAAATGAGCATAAACTTTCCGCAGGAAAAGATTTTTTTCCGTTTCCTTACTCTCCGGATATTGCGCTGGAAGCCCTGCCTTCTGTTGCCATACAGGAAGCAGGCATGCCCTGGTTTTTTGATTTGAAAGAAACACTGGAGGAAAATAAGAGCAACCCGCATTTCGATCTGAAGGATTATATCCGGAACAATTCCAAAAAAGCAAAAGACCGCGGCGCCTCAGCAGTCATACTATATAATACATCAACTATTGATGATAAACTGATGTTTGATAGTAAAGACCGGTCTGAACAGATAGAGATACCCGTATTGTATGTTTCCCGGACGGCGGCGGAGAATTTTTTTGCTGATAAAACCGCCACGCTTAACCTTAAACTGAGGATCGGCATTTCTGAAAAAACAAGGATTGGCTATAACGTCATTGGGTATATTGATAACAAAGCAGCCACAACCGTGGTGCTGGGCGCCCATTTCGATCACCTTGGTTATGGAGAGGATGGAAATTCAAGACATACATCGCATGATGCAGCGATACACAACGGCGCCGACGATAATGCCAGCGGTACCGCAGCGCTGATTGAACTGTCAAGAAAACTAAGGGCATCTTCAGCAAAAGAGAATAACTAACTTTTCATTGCATCTTCAGGAGAGGAACTGGGCCTGTACGGTTCCAAATATTTTACGGAACATCCCACCGTTGATTTGAAAAGTGTGAACTACATGATCAATATGGATATGGTGGGCAGGCTGAACGACAGTACAAAGGTCCTTACTATCGGAGGAGTTGGCACATCGCCAAACTGGCCAAAATTTAATCCAACAGAAAGAGACTTAATGGATAAGAATTACAAACTGGGATTTCCCCGGTTTAGTGTAAAAATTGACAGCAGCGGTACCGGCCCCAGCGATCATACTTCATTTTACCGCAAAGACATACCGGTATTGTTTTACTTCACCGGGCTGCATACTGATTATCACAAGCCAACAGATGATGCAGAAAAGATAAATTACAATGGCACTTTGCAAATAGTTGAGCATATAGAAAGGCTCATTGCTTCTTTAGACAAGCAGCCTAAACTTGCCTTTTTGAAAACAAGAGAAACCCAAACCACCACCACAGCGAGGTTCAATGTAACTATGGGCATCATGCCCGACTACACCTGGGCCGGCGCAGGGGTTAGGGCCGATGGGGTAAGCGAAGGTAAACCGGCGCAAAAAGCAGGGCTGAAGGCGGGAGACATTATTTTGCAGATTGGCGAATACGCTGTTTCTTCCATGGAAAGCTATATGCAGACACTGACGAAGTTTAAAAAGGGCGATAAAGTGAAGGTGAAATACAAAAGAGGCAATGAAGAGATGGAAACAACAGTTGAATTCTAAGTTGTAACTTACAGGAACTTACTACTACCCTTATATGGCGGAACGGGGCAATAAACTGGTACTTGATAATAAAGAGCTGACGGAAATGTTCTTTGAAGACAGCCGGGTGCTGGGCATCATGGCGCCGGTAAAGGATTACCAGTTTTGCTGGCATATCAATACCAGCACAGGGCTGGGCTTCCGCCTGAACCATGAACTGGAAATAAAACTGAAACGGAAGAAAAGGGATTATTTCTTTTCCCTGTATGAGTACAACGAACCCAACAAGTTCTTATCACACTATATTTACAGCAACCAGTTTGACGGGGAATATCTGTTGCCCGAATTCAAACACTTTGATTTTTTATGGCTGATGAAGGGAGATGAACTATGTGAGGATGCGTTACAGGAAACCATACAGACCATCCGCTCTATCCAGAGTGTGCAGTTGGTGGCGGAACTGAAAGCGGACAAAATATCAAACAAGGAGAACCTTGTTTTTTAATAAACCAAACAAAATAAATCTCAGGTCCCATGTGGCAGGAGACAAATAACAGGCTCTACAAAAAATTCCAGTTCAAAAATTTCAGCGAGGCCTTTGCCTTTATGACAAGGGTTGCCATTGAAGCGGAGAAGATGGATCACCACCCGCTGTGGACGAATGTATGGAATACGGTGGAGATCTGGCTGAGTACACATGATGCGGGGAATATAGTAACTGAGAAAGACAGAAAGCTTGCCGGTAAAATTGACTCTTTGATCTAAATGACTTTAGTAAGGTCCTTTAAGGTTTGGGGTATCATGTCTTCCACCACCACCATATTAATGGTTCGCCCCGCCGCTTTTGGTTTTAATGAAGAAACAGCGGCCAATAATTATTTTCAGTCCAATCCGGCTATTTCAAAAGAAGCGCTGCAGCAAAAAGCGCTGACAGAGTTTGACAATATGGTGCAAACCCTCCGCCGCAACCATATTGATGTACTGGTGATGGAAGACAACAAAGAACCGCCTAAGCCGGATGCTGTTTTTCCCAATAACTGGCTCAGCACTTCGCCGGAAGGAAAAGTATTTGTGTACCCGATGTATGCACCCAGCAGAAGAGCGGAGAAACGGGACGAGATACTGGAGCAGCTGGCAAAAGAGTTTGTAGTGAAAGATGTGCAGGACTGGAGTGAATTTGAGGCCGAAGGAAGATTTTTGGAAGGAACGGGCAGCATGGTAATGGATCATGACAACAGACTCATCTATGCCGCCATATCCGAACGTACCAATATATCAGTGCTGGAAAAATTTGCGGCCAGCAACAGCTACCAGGCTATTATTTTTCTGGCAACAGATAAAGAAGGCCGCCCGGTCTATCATACCAATGTGGTGATGGCACTGGGAGAGAAATTCTGTGTACTGTGTGAAGAAGCGATTGACGAAGAATGGGAACTGATAGCCGTGCGACAGTTGCTGGAATCCACCGGCCATACAATTATCCCCATTACCAGGGAGCAGATGCACAGCTTTGCAGGCAATATGCTGGAGCTCAAAAATAGTAAAGGCGAAAATATTTTAATACTTGGCCAGGCAGCATTTGACGCCTTGCACAAGGAGCAAAGAGAAATGCTGGAGGCTTATGCCAGGCTGTTACCAGTAGCCGTACCCACCATTGAGCAGGTGGAAGGCGGCAGCGTAAGATGTATGATGGCCGAAGTGTTTTTAGAGAAAAAAAATTGATTCATTTTATAAACCCATATTTAACCAGCACCAAATCTCCATCCCTGATTAAACCAACACCCGGGGCATAAAACTTATATTCTTTGTTTGGGGGCTCAAGCGGTGTTGTTTCCTCTGTTTTTAAACAATTGCTGAAATTTCCTGACGGAGTATTCACCTGTTCTGATGTGCTGATAATTTCTGCCCTGTCCATAGCAACGCCCGGCGCAATTTCCTGGTAGTATCTTGCGCCCAAAAGAATAAGGCCCGGCATTATAACTCCCGGTTTATTGTTTCCCGTTGCTGCCCATGCACCATCATGGCTTGCTATTTTTCCGTTCTTATAAATGTCCACATCTTCGCCAAAATAATAAATACTGCTGTTTTCTTTACAGAAGGCAAAATAGTTTTTGGAAATCTCAACGATCTTTCCATTTACCGACTCGTTTTCTTCTACTATTCTTGTGTCTGCAGTACCAATTTTTTTTGTTTCATTTAGAACAGTAATTACCAATCGCATCGAATCTTTCCCATCCACACCCTCAAGAGTTAATTGGTAACCAGGTTCAAGAATAAAATAAGTATTTCGCCCGGTGGCGCTGAAAGTAAAACCATCCTGTATTAATGATTCAGTAAATGGTTTGTCTTTTGTTTGACCACATGCAGTAAGGTGAATCAGGAGTATCAAAATACTGCCGGTAAATATTCTTTTCATTTGATTACAGGGTTGCTGGTACTGCAAATTACTGATTTGAGAGCAAGCGGATTTACGGATTATTCCTCGGATAAACAAACAACACCGAATCCGACAACACTGCCGAACCAAACACCCCGATGGCGCCTTTGATTTTTGTATTCAGAAAAACCGGTTCTACAAACGGGTTTTGTATTGCTTGTAATTGGTCATCAAGGTCTTTATAAAACCCGGCTGAATTTTTATCCAACGACTGGATAAAAACCCAGCCGGTATCATTTTTCCTGTATTCATAAGTTACCTCTACCGACATGGTTATCTTTTGCCCGTCCGCATTTTCATCATTAAAAACAATCCGGCCAATATCTTTTACCAGAAATTTTTCAGCGGGGCCGGATACACAGGTATTGATAAACTTATCCAGCACATGGGCATGGCGCCTTGAGGTATCAATTATCCGGTTCATTTGAAAACGGTAAAAATCCTGTGTGCCGGGGTTATCGGTGATCGTAATGATCACTCCGTCATGCCCGCCATACACATCAAAAAATGCGGCTGTGTATTTAATAGAATCAATTTTTGGTTTTACCTGGCTGATGGTTGTGCTGCCGGTATAGGTTTTTCCTTCGTACACAACTTCTAATGTATAACTCTTGCCAAGCTCAGCCGGAATGCCTCCTCTGTAATAGGGCTCCCACCGGCAGCGGAACTTATTAAATGATGAATCCGGCACCAGCACATCCACGTTGGCACCACTGGTAATTTTTACCACGGCACCCCTGGCAAAAACCTGCTGCGGTAAAACTTTTTTACTGAAAAAAGGATTGCTTTTACTGATATATATCTGTGGCAGCTTTCCCGGGTACAACATGCCTTCGATAAAAACCTGGCTCAGGTGACCGGGAGGAAAATTGATAGTGATATCTTTTTTGCAGGCGGTAAGGGATAAACCTGCTGTGACTATCAGTAAGAGCATTTTACTTTTCATCGCATTAAAATTTAAAATTGAATGATACACCCGGTATAACGGGCAGCAGCGAAACTTGTTTTGCGGTCGGATTAGACGTTAACGCATCAATTTCAAAATAAACAAAATAGGGATTTTGCCGGCTGTAGGCATTATAGACACCCCAAACCCATTCTCTTTCATATTTTTTCTTAAATATTCTTACTGTTTTTTTATTGGATGCTGATAAGTCAAGCCGATGATAAGAGCCGAGACGGTAATTATTCCTCCCCTCATACACATAATAGTTGCCTTCGAATATTGTTCCGGAATTGATAGTGCTTATCCGGCCTGTTGGAACAGTGAACGCCGCGCCGGTAGAGAAAACAAAAACCCCGCTGAATGTCCAGGTTTTGGTGAACTGGTAGCTGGCGGTGATGGCCAGGTTATGCCGCCGGTCGTATTTGAACGGAAATTCTTTTCCAAAATTCAGGTCGCTGAACTTCTGTGTGGTTTTTGACAAAGTATAAGAAACCCAACCTGTCAGTTTGCCACTGTTTTTTTTCACAAAAAATTCGGCGCCATAGCTTTGCCCTTTCCCGGATACAATCAGGCTGTCCAGGTTTATATTTATCCTCAGTTGTTTTCCCTCTCCGAACAAAACCTGGTTATTCATTTTCTTGTAATAGACTTCCACGCTAACTTCAATTTCATTTTGCCTGAAATTTTGAAAATAGCCCAATGCATATTGAGTGGAAGATTGAGGTTTTGTTTTATTGCTGGAAGGGACCCAGATATCAGTGGGCAGCCCGGCTGTGGAGTTGGGAATCAGGTGAAGAAACTGGTTCATCCTGGTATAAGATGCTTTTATGGAGGAGACCGGGCTGACAGATAGTTTGGTGGTGATGCGGGGCTCAGGAAAAGAATAAGTTTTGCCGGAAGCAGTATAAATGGGGACTCTGATGCCATAATTCACACTGAACTTGTGCGAAGCATCAAACTCATCACCCAGGTAAAAAGCCATTTCATTGGAGTAAAGCCGGTTGATACTGTCTTTGTTGATGGTGAGCCGGTTGCCTCTTCTCGGTATTCTGGCAGAAAAAGAGGCAGGAGATAACTGGTGCCGGGTAAAAGTGAGGCCGGTTTTTATTTTATGCTTTGTATTGGGGGTAATGGTGAAATCCGTTTTTAAGGTAATGTCTTTAACCGCCGTGTAAAGCAACGAATAAAAATTGTTCTGTGAAGTAGAAAGCCCAAGGTTGTAATCATTATAAATAACTGAAGTGTTGGAAAATATTTTGCTGCCGAGTAAATGGTTCCAGCGAAGGGTGCCGGTGCTGTTGCCAAAATCGGTGGTGTAATTCAGGCTGTTTACATTATTATAAGCCGCATTATCATTGCCCTTAAAAAAACTGAGGAACACATGGTCTTTTTTCCCCAGTTCAAAATTTACTTTGGCATTCACATCATAAAATTTATACGAGGTGCTTTTTGATGAACCCCTTGCTGCGCTGTATGCTTTCAGCAGCAAATCAATATGGCTTCTTCTGGCAGAAATAATAAAAGAGGCTTTATTTTTTTTAATAGGCCCCTGCACGGTAAGGTTATTGGAAAGCAAACCAATGCCTCCTTCCACCTGGTATTTGGTCTTATTGCCTTCTTTCATGGTAATGTCGAGAATGGAGCTCAACCGGCCGCCAAACTCAGCCGGAAAACCACCCTTAATCAGTTTTACATTATTGATGGCATTTACATTGAAAGTGCTGAACAACCCAAACAGGTGATTGGGATTATACACGGCTGCTTCATCCAACTGCACTAAATTTTGGTCCAGGTTGCCGCCCCGTACATAGAAGCCTGTTGTACCTTCCTGGCCGCCTTGTACGCCGGGCAGCAACTGGATAATTTTCATAATGTCTCTTTCGCCGAGCAATACCGGTAAATTTTTTATCGCCCTGATGGGGACATCTATCACACCCATCTGCGGCTTTTGCACATTACGGTCACTTCTTCCGCCACTTACCACCACCTCTCCCAATATACCGGCAGAACTCTCCAACAATACATCCAATTGTATATTTTCTTTTGCCACAATTTTTTTGGCCTGCAGGGAATAACCACTGTACGAAATAAGCAACTCCACCGTATCTGCAGCAGCAACGGTTAAGGAGAAGAACCCATACTGGTTAGTGGTGGTTCCTGTTTTTGTACCGGCATTATACACCGTGGCGCCTATCAACACCTCTTTGGATGCAGCATCTTTTATATAACCACTGACCGTTATTTTTTGCGCCGTAGAAATGGTAAAGCATAAAAGAGCCGCTATGAACAGCAATACTACTTTCATAAGGAATATTTTTCCGTTAGCTTTTTTTAAGAAGCTCCCCGGGTGCCGGGGAGCCATGATAACCATTAAACCACCATCCTGCTTTTAAATCCAAAATGATAAATGCCCGTTACCCTGTTGATTGTTGAGCAGGCACTTTACAATACTTGATCAGATACCGGAAATGTTTAGTTTGGTTGGGCTGTTTAAAAAAATAGTTATCTCATTTTCCGGCTGTCTCTTTTACGCCATTGTCTCCTGTTTATTCTGCAGCTGTTTTATCCAGACTTGTTTTACCGGGTCAAGCTTTTGCTGGCAATACCCGGTGAAATATTTGTGTGATTGTAAAAACCTGATATTGAGCAGGCGCCATTCTTCTTCAGGTATGTTCTTTTTAAAATACGCCTGGAGCTCCTGTTTTAAATACCTGTTTCTCTTATAGAATATATTTTCACCGAGGTGAAAAAGATCTGCATCACGTAAAATTTTTTCGGTGAGGGTTAAAGGAGTCTGCGGCATATGTGTTGCCAGGATGCAGGCTGAGACCTGAAGTATTGTATCCGGAGGAACATGATGCTGGTATAAGAAATCAGAGGCTAGCTTTATGCTTTCCCGCTCATGCCACTCTGCCACGCCGGTGCTGAAACCGGTATCATGAAACCATGCGGAGACTAACAGAACAAACCGGGCCTCATCGTTTAACTGGTAATACCCTTCAATCTCTTCAGCCGCAGCCACTACCCCGGCAGTATGCTCCAGGTTGTGAAAAGTAAAAAGTGGGGTTACTTTACTTTGAAAAATACCTTTTACCAATTTCTTTGCTTCCCTTAGTATTTGTAATTGCTGTTCGTTCATAAACGCTGCTCAAAAAGGAATAACTACGAACAAACAGATAACAGCGAAAGGGAATTTGGTTGGGTGATTGGTAGAATAAGTATCAGAATTTAATCGTCACCCCGGCGCCTATTCCAAAACTATGCGGGAAAGTTTCCACTACATTGTTTTTTGTAATAGGAGATATGGCCGTTCTGTAAACGGGACGAATATTGATGGATAATTTTTGATTGACTTTATATCTTATTTCAGCATCCGCAACAAAAGACCAGTAAAATGATTTGGTGCCGTTTAATTTTCTTACAACAACAATTTCCCGGTTAAAAGGGTCTTCTATATCCACCTCAAGATTTGCTTTGGTGATGAAGTTTGCTTCAACACCGGCGCCTGTGGTAATGGAAATTTTTTTGCCCGGCACTGTATATTTAACTGCCAGAGGAATACTTATATGTTCAATGGTATGCTTGGCTTCTGCCGTTGTCAGGCTGTCGCCAACAGCGGGTTGCGGGCCAAAACCCGGTTTGATGTATGCATAGCCTGATGAAGTGATGTATTTGTAAGCAACATCTCCGGTGGGGTCCACAAAGGCATAGGTTTTTTGCGGCTTCATGCCGATGGCGCTGATAGAATAAACAAGACCCGATTGTAAACCCCAGCGTGGTACTATTTGCCGGGTCATCAACAATCCGAGTGAAAACGATGGCTCATATGCTTCCCTGAATTTGATGCTGGTTATTGCCGAAGGTTCATCACTGTCGAGCCGGTAACCGGCCTGATCATAAGAAGCAAAAGAGGTAATCATCCAGAATGGCCGGAAAGACCTGGTTTTTTTCTTTTTTGAATCTTTGGCTTTGTTAGCAGCCAGAGGAGAGAGGCTGACAGCAACAGGCTGAAGCGTTGAAATCTTTTTAACAAGCCGTTCCGCCACTTTTGCGATAGCTGCTCTTCCGCCTAAAGGTTCGATGCCCCGGGCATCAGCTTGCAAACTGGTACCATAATCAGGAACTACATTTATTGTTTTATCCGGCTTTGACGAAGTGATGGAAAACAACGGGTCTTGTTTTTTGGTAAAAAGATTAGCCCGTTTGTTTTGCCAGTTGTTTTTTGAGGGCACTATTGTTTTGGCAGGAGAAATATTGGTAACCACAACCGGGTTTTCGGACACACTGGTAATTTGTTGTTGCTTTTGCTGTTCTTCAGTACTCTTCTTTTGATTAACTATGTTATCACTTTCAACGCTTTCATTATTTGAATTAACGGGAGTGTTTTTATTTTGATGAGCTGACTCATTCTTATTGGTGTAAATATCATTTTCAGGTACAGGGGTATTTTTTACGGTATGACGGCCACCGCCTGTTTTAATAATTCCAGATTCATACAGCACAAAACCGGCAAGCAGCAGCAGCAAAAGCAACGCTGCTCTTTTCCAGAGGATAAATCTTTTTTTATATTCGGTTGCCTCTTTTTTGTCAAGGGCAGCATCCAGGGCATTTTTCACCCCCGGGGACGGGGTTTCTTCATGCCCCTCCAGTCCGGCCCGGAACAATTCATCAATATCGTGTAAATCTTTATTCATGCTTTGCTATTTATAATGAACTAACTTTTTTTTTGCCGTCAGTGCCTTTTGCAGAAAAATTCTTGCATCAGAAAGGTTTGATTTGGAAGTACCCTCCGATATGCCGAGGGCTTCCGCAATTTCCCGGTGCTTATACCCCTCAAAAACATAGAGGTTGAAAACGATACGGTAACCGGCAGGCAGTGTTTGCACCAATGCCAGCAATTCTTTTGCATCCAGGCCGGAGGCAATATCCGTTTCGCCTTCTGCATCATAGCCCGAACTGTCTAACCGGATGACGGGCTGCAGGGTGGATTTGCTCCGGTATCTCTGCAGGGCGCAGTTCACCATTATCTTCCGCATCCATCCTTCAAAAGAACCATCGCCCCTGAAATTTTTGATATAGGTAAACACCCGTAAAAAACCTTCCTGCAGTATTTCTTCCGCCTCCTCCCTGCTGCGGGCATAGCGCAGGCACACCCCGAACATGCCGGGGGCGAACAGGTCGTACAACTTTGTCTGGAAAGCCCTGTCGCCTGCCACACAGCCTTTTATGATCAGTTGTTCTGTTTCGGGCAAGTGGTTGGTTTAGCCTGTACAGATATACAGGAGTGAAAAAATGGTTGGGTTAGTAGTAGAGTTCCTATACAGGTTTAAGCCGGGAGTAATAAAGCCGGGGGATATTAAGTAAAGGTAGAACGAAGAATTGGAGAAAATATTGAATGCAGATGACAGTGTGAGGTGTATCGTGGCGAAAATGTTTTTGACTAAAAAATAATAGCAAAGTCACACAGATACTGATTGCAACAAAACAGTATTTAAGAACTCTTCAATACATCTGTTCACCTGTTCCGGCTCTTCAACACTTGACGAATGTCCGGCCCCCTCTATATACTGAAGTTTGGAATGCGGAATATGTTTATGTATAAACTCAGCCCTTGCCGGGATAGCGGCCTTGTCTTGTGTTCCGACCATAACAAGAACAGGGCATAAAATCTTTTTCAATTCTTTTTCCACTCCTTTGCGGCGAATAATGCCTTTTACCGCTCTGATCACATTTTTTGAGTTTTTGTGCAATTCGTTTACCCAGAATTTCTTTTCTTCTGTACGCTCTTTATCCCGGAGAAATTTTTCACCATACATGATATTCATAACCGGACCAGTCACACTTTTAACACCCAATAACTTTACAATATTAACAAGCATTGAATATTTAAAAATACCCGCCTCTTTTTGTGCAGAGGTTTCCATCAATATCAAAGAATGTAAAAGATCGGGTCGTCGTGCGGCTAAGCGTAATCCCACAAAACCACCCATGGAAAGCCCGGCAAAATGTACTTTGCCCAGTTGTAAATTTTCAATTAATGCCACGGCATCAAAAAAAAGCTGATCCATATCGTATCCGCCAGTTGTAGCAGAGCTTTTTCCCTGGCCACGGTGATCGTAAGTAATTACCCGGTAACGGCTTTTCAAGTATTCTACCTGTTTCCAAAACATTTTGCCGCTCCACAGTAATCCATGGCTGAAGACAAGGGTTTGTTTGGCTGATGGATTATCATGAATTTCATAATAATAATCACACCCATTAAGCGCAATGAAAGGCATTTGATTTATTTTACGAGGATTGTTTTTTCCAGACCGATTAACATCTTTCCCACAGGGGTACAAAATTTATCCAACCCGCTATTCATTAAAATCACTTTCATTTCTTCAACTGCATCTTCTTTTACGCTGAATAACAACCCCCCATTCGTCTGCGGATCAGGCAGTAGTGTAAAGGCTTCCATCACATTCACACCCTTCTCAAATTTTACTTTATCGCTGTAGCTGCTCCAGTTTCTTGTGGTGGCATCTGGGAAAATGCGCTGGCCGATATACCCCCTCACGCCTTTGGCAATTGGTATTTTGTCGTAATAAAGTTCAGCGCTGAGGCCACTGCCTTCAACCATTTCAATCAAATGGCCTAACAGACCAAAACCGGTAACATCCGTCATGGCCGTTACTCCTTTTATTTTTCCCAATTCTATCCCGATTTTATTCAGCGCTGTCATCTGTTCAACCATCACCGGCAGGTGTTCGGGTTTCAGCAACCCTCTTTTTTGTGCGGTGGATAAAATACCAACGCCAAGCGGCTTCGTAAGAAATAAATAATCGCCGTCCTGTGCGGTATTGTTCTTCTTTAAATTTTCAACCGGCACAATGCCGGTTACCGCCAAACCAAATATCGGTTCCGGAGAATCAATACTATGCCCGCCAGCCAGCGGAATGCCGGCTTCAGCGCAAATAGTTCGGCCGCCTTCAATTACTTTCTGTGCCAGTTCCACCGGCAACTTCTCCACCGGCCAGCCGAGCATGGCAATGGCCAGTAATGGTTTTCCGCCCATTGCATACACATCACTGATGGAATTGGCTGCGGCAATCCTTCCGAAATCAAAAGCGTCGTCAACAATAGGCATAAAAAAATCGGTGGTGGAGATGAGGGCCACGCCATTTCCTAAATCATATACTGCTGCATCGTCTTTGCTGTGATTGCCGACCAGTAATTTCTTATTATCAGGTATGGCGATACTACTTTTCAGGATTTCATCTAAAACCTTTGGTGCAATCTTGCAGCCGCAACCGGCGCCGTGTGAGTATTGGGTAAGGAGGAAGGAGTCGGGAGCCGGGAGTCGGGAGTCAGGAGTCATTCAGCAAATTTCGGGAAATAGCGGGAGAGAACATGCTGAGGAAAAGAATTCACGCAAAGGCGCTAAGTTAAAAAGACGCAAAGATTATACATGCTTTGCACCTTTGCGTCTTTGCGTGAAAAATTATTTCTTCCTTCTGAAAACTATCCCCGAACTCTTCTGAAAATCGGAACTAAAGCGGAGATGATAAGTGTCTTCGCCGTCATGCACCACTAACAGGCCGGTGTTGGGCGGATATTTTCCGAGATTGTCGGCAAACAAGACAAGTGTAAAATCTTCTTCCTGCCCGGGTTTGATATAAATGGTTTTCTTGATGGCGCTGCCTTTCAATCCCTGTTTCGCCATGATGGTCTCACCGTTCATGATGACACTTACCGTATCACCATCAATCTCCCCGTTGTCGTAAAGGGAAAGCAAAAGACTGTCGGATTTAAAATTCACCACCTGTGAAAATTCTGATTTCCTTCCTTCAATCACGGCTACTTTCTTCGTCAGCTCTTCAACAGTTTTTGGAGGAGCTGTAACCGCCGGGGCAGCAGCAGGAGAAATTGTCTTTTGTGCAACAGGATTTGAATCAGGTTTTTTTATTCCTGAATTGCTGGTTGCAGGAGCCGGGTTTGTTTTAGCAACAGGGCTGGCCCCTGCAGTTTTGGGTGGTGCAGTGCTAACCGGGCTGGTTGTTTTTGCCACAGCCGTTTTGCTGTGGGCAGATGGTTTCAGTGTTACAGGCGCTGCGTCTATATCCTTTGTTTCTGTTCTTGCCAGGGAGTTATCCGGTTTTTTTACATCGGGGAGAATTGGACCGGCTTCTGTTCTTTGAAGATCAGGCACCACTACTGTTACGGAGGTCTTGCTGGTAGTTACTTCCTTGGTTCCTGTTCTAACCAATGAATTATCAGGCTTCTTTACATCAGGCATTACCGGATCGGGGTCAACCCGTTGCAGGTCAGGGGCAGCAACAGTTAGTGATTGTGTCTGGTCATTGTTGAATGTATATTCTGTTTTTATTTTTTCAGGCTTTGCAATTTTTGCAACAGGCACAGTTTCGTTTCTCTCTTTATAAAAGGCAATGTCATCCGCAACATTCAACTCTTCAAGGTGAGGAAATATTTTGGAAGCGGTTAAGTCTTTTTCCTGCCCCAGGTCCACTTTACCGGTTACGGAATAATATTTCTTTGTCGCATTGGTTTTCCAGGTGCCGGCGAGGTACCAGGCGCTGTCGTTTCCATTTCTGCGGAAAGTGCTGGTGACCTTAATACCTTTATCCAGTTTGCCCCGGAAGTTGTAAGCGATGATGTCATCATCCGTCACCTCACACACATCGCCTTCAATCGTTCCTTTTACTCTTTTTACGATATAGTACAACGTATCGTTCACTATAAATTCGCTGCGGGAGTAGCCATATACCTTGCCCCGATATTCGGTCAGCGCAATTTCAAACAACTGGTCTTTTCTTACTGTAGTGCTGTCGTTGCTAAGCGCACCCGTCCACAGGCCGGTGAGTGTCTGTCCAAAAAAGAATAGTGGAAAAAATAGCAACAGCGCTGTCAGCTTATATTTTCTGAAGCTGCTTGCTGGAATGAAGGATAAGCTGGCTGGCATTTTCAGGGGTTACAGATTTACATTCAATGCTCTGTAATAACGAATTTACGTTCTCCCGATTGTGCAGGCCTTTTAAATAATAGGTATCGTAATATTTCAACAGGATGCGGAAACTTTCTAAGGTATTTCCCTCCTCCAGGAGCTGAATGGCGGTTTTGGCATTCAGTCCGCCTAATTTTTCTTTGATACGATCAATGGCGTCAACCATCTGTTGTTTATCAAGGCAGCCGTACTCTTCAGTAATGTGTTTCAGCCTTTCTTCAAAAGGGGTATCAAGGAAATAAACAGGCGAGTTCCGCATGGTCTTCCACAGGTCGCCAGGAATATTCACATGACCGATGCGCTGGGATTCATCTTCGAGCCATATTGCCGAAGCCCGGGGTATGAGGTCAGAAGTCAGAGGGTCTCCGATTTCCGATTTCCGACATCTGACTTCGGCGAGCCTTTGTGCAAGGATATTTTCGAACATTTCCTGCGTTGGCTGTTTGGGCATACCGATATTGCCAAAGGAAGATCCTTTGTGCTTTGCTATATCTTCGAGGTCAATGATGGCCTCTCCTTTTTCTTTCAGCGCTTTTAATAACTCCGTTTTTCCCGAACCGGTATAACCCCCGAGTATGTTGAACTGAAATGGTAGTTTGAAGGTGTCCAGTACATAGTTGCGGAATTTTTTATAACCACCGGTGAGGGTATAAACTTTAAAGCCATACATATCCAGCAACCATGACACAGCGCCGCTGCGCATGCCGCCCCGCCAGCAATATGTCAACAGGCAATTGGCAATTGGCAATGGGTCGTTTGTATTTTTGGCATTGCTTATTGTCTGTTGCCTGTTGCCAATTATTCCCTCAGCTTCCTCCACTATCTTCCTCATTTTCGGTCCGAAATAATCAAGTCCGGTCTTAATGGCGGCTTCCCGGCTTTGTTGTTTGTAGGTCGTACCAACCACTTTTCTTTCCTCATCAGTAAATAATGGCAGAGAGTGTGCGCCGGGGATATGGGCATGGTTGTATTCACCCGGGCTGCGCACATCAATCACCGGATACTGTTTCGCCAGTTCAAGGAATTGCTCAATATGGATCTTTTCTGCTGCCATGAATCAATGTGAAAATTAGCAAATTGCTCAATTTGAAAGGAGAATTCTGAAAAAGAAAAGCTGCCCATCACGGAGCAGCTTGTATTCATTTTCGAATTTTCGAATTATGTAATTGCGAAATTATCCATTCATACTCGCCAAAAACTCTTCGTTGCTCTTGGTGCCCTTCATCCGGTTTTGCAGCTCCCGCATGGCCTCTTCGGCGTTCATGTCGGTGAGGTAAACACGGAGCAGGTTCATCCGCTGCAGCACATCTTTTTCCAGCAGCAGGTCATCGCGGCGGGTGGAAGATGCCACAATATCAATAGCCGGATAGATACGCTTGTTCGATAGTTTTCTTTCAAGCTGCAGTTCCATATTACCGGTTCCCTTGAATTCCTCAAAAATCACCTCATCCATCTTGCTCCCGGTATCTACCAGCGCTGTAGCAATGATGGTGAGTGAACCACCGCCCTCAATTTTACGGGCAGCCCCAAAAAATTGTTTTGGTTTTTGCATGGCGTTGGCCTCCACACCGCCGGATAACACTTTACCGGATGCAGGCGCCACCGTATTATGCGCCCTTGCGAGACGGGTGATGGAGTCGAGCAATATCACCACATCATGTCCGCATTCCACCAGGCGCTTTGCTTTTTGTAATGCGATAGTGGAAACCTTCACATGTTTTTCTGCCGGCTCATCAAACGTCGAAGCAATCACTTCTCCTTTGATACTACGTTCCATATCGGTTACTTCCTCCGGACGTTCATCCACCAACACCACCATCAGGTAACACTCAGGGTGATTGGCCGCAATGGCATTGGCCACCGCTTTCAGCAGCATGGTCTTGCCCGTTTTAGGCTGCGCCACTATCAGTCCCCGCTGGCCTTTACCAATGGGAGTGAACAGGTCCATGATGCGGGTAGAATAATCAGAGGGGGTAGTAAACAGGTTCATTTTCTCATAGGGGAACAGCGGCGTGAGATAATCAAACGGCACACGGTCCCTCACCTCTTCGGGGCTTTTACCATTGATACTGTCCACTTTCAGCAGAGCGAAATATTTTTCACCTTCTTTTGGCGGACGTACAGCGCCATACACCGTATCCCCCGTTTTCAAACCAAAGAGTTTGATCTGCGAAGGAGACACATATACATCATCCGGCGAGGATAAATAGTTGTAGTCAGATGAACGGAGAAAACCGTACCCATCGGGCATCATTTCCAGCACACCTTCGCTGAGTATCACCCCGTCAAACTCCACATTGAACTGCTGTTCCCTGCGGGGCGGATATACTTTCGGGGCGCCGCTTTGTGCCTGAGTTTCCGAAGCCGGCTGGGCAGCTTCGGCAATGATGGCGGCCACATCACTGTTATCATCAGAAGATTCTTCTTCATTAACAACCGGCATATCCATCACTTCTTCGTCCGCCGTTTTCCCTCCTTCGCCCAGACTTGGGCGGGCAGGCTTTTTTGCTTTCTTTATAGGCGCCGGTTTATCTTTTTTTACAGGCATAGTAGGTTTTTTATTGTTAGATTTTTCGTCGTCACCGCTTTCCACCACAGCCTCTTCGCTGCCGGTGCTGGTAGTGGTTTTTACAATGCGTTTTCGTTTGCCGTCTTCGGCGGGTCTGGCCCCTTTGGAACCGGCAATGGCCTGGCCGTCAAGTATTTTATACACCAGATCCTGTTTGCCGAGTTTTCTGGCATTGGGGATTTTGAGCTGCTCGGCTATATCCAGCAGCTCAGGAACGAGCATGTCGTTCAGTTGAAGAATATCGTACATATAAACATCTTGAGGTTAATCACAACTCGCAGTCACCAGTCTTGGAAATTTGAAAATTCAGGATTTATGATTGATTGGATTCGGCGGGTAATTATGAGCTAAAGCCAGGGAGAACTGTATTTATCGGCCTTTTTCTGTTGCAATGATACGGCTAATTCGGGAAAATCAAAAATTTTCAATCAGCCGGGTTTTTTGAGGGTAAGGGGAAAACCAGGTAATACTTCGTTCAAGATTACCAGAGAATCGGGACTTTATTTCATAATTGACCTCAAAAGGAGCATGAAAAATACTGCTTTAATAAGTGGGCAGAAGATGTCTTTGAAATCTGAAAATCAACTACAATTAACTGTTTTATGCCATAAACATTAATATGTTGATTTTCGGTTAATACCTTTGAAACATGTATTCAATATCAATTTCTCAATCAGCCTTAAAGGAACTGCAACATCTGCAAAAACCAATTGTAAAAAAGGTTGAAAAAGCAATCAACGGATTGGCTGCTAACCCACGGGCCTGGTGGAGTCAAAAAATTAAAGGGGGAAAAAGAAGATTTATACAGAATTCGCTCTGGAGATTATCGTATTATATATTCAATTGAAGATAAAATAAGAATTGTCGATATTAGAAAGATTGGCCATAGAAAAGACATATACCGGTGGCTATAATTTCCCGGCTTTCCTTAATTGTTTCTTTGCATCCTCCCAGGATATTTTCTTTTCATCTCTTCTGCTTTCGGCGATAAGCACATCTATTAAATCTTCAAACTGAACTGGATTTTTGGCGACTTCTTTAATATCCACCTGCAGAATTTTTCTTTTTTTCTTCTCGTCTGTTAAAATAGTGACCCCTTTCATTTCTGTTGTTTTCACAAATCTACAAATTTTGTTTCAGACCCTTTTGTGGCTCAGGCGGCTCCCCCTTGAAATCCTTGACCAGCCAGCCATCTGCCCTATCTTTGCCCCTCGAATAGAGAAAGCAATGTTCAACAAACGAACCAAAATAAAAGAGCTGCTGACGCAGGAGCCGAAGGGGCAGGAAGTGACCGTAATGGGCTGGGTGCGTACCTTCCGTAATAACCAGTTTATAGCGCTGAACGATGGCAGCACCAATAATAATATACAGGTGGTGGTAGAGCTGGGCAGTTATGATGATGATTTCCTAAAACGCATCACAACATCCGCTTCACTGAAAGTGACCGGGAATATCATCCCTTCGCTGGGCAAGGGCCAGAAGATGGACCTGAAAGCAACCAGCATTGAGATCCTTGGTGACAGCGATGCAGAGATCTATCCGATACAATTAAAGAACAGGCCAAGCCTCGAATTTCTGCGGGAAGTGGCCCATCTGCGTTTTCGCACCAACACATTTGGTTCAGTGTTCCGTGTCCGGCATGCACTGGCATTTGCGGTACATAAATTTTTTAATGATAAGGGCTTCCTGTACATGCACACTCCCATCATCACCGCCAGCGATGCCGAAGGCGCCGGCGAGATGTTCAAAGTGACCACGCTGCCTTTTGATGAGACCCCAAGAAATGATAAAGATGAAGTGGACTTTACACAGGATTTTTTTGGAAGGACCACCAACCTCACCGTAAGCGGGCAACTGGAGGGGGAACTGGGCGCCACCGCTTTTGGCGAGATCTATACGTTTGGCCCCACTTTCCGTGCAGAGAACAGTAATACCGCAAGGCACCTTGCGGAATTCTGGATGATAGAACCCGAGATGGCTTTTTGTGACCTTGAGGACAACATGAACCTTGCTGAAGAATTCATCAAATACATCATCCGTTATGCGATGGAGAATAACCGGGAAGATCTTGACTTCCTGGCACAGCGGCTGTCAGAAGAAGAAAAACAACTGCCACAGGACAAACGGAGTGAAATGGGGCTGATTGAAAAACTGCAATTCATTCTCAACAATGATTTTGAACGGCTGACCTATACCGATGCCATTGACATCCTGAAAGAAAGCAACCACAACAAGAAAAAGAAATTTCAATTTCCCGTTACCGGCTGGGGTATGGACCTGCAGAGTGAGCATGAAAGATATTTAGTAGAGAAACATTTTAAAAAACCGGTAATACTTTATAACTATCCAGCCGCCATCAAAGCTTTTTATATGCGGCAGAATGAGGACGGCAAGACCGTTGCGGCAATGGACATACTTGCGCCCGGCATTGGCGAAATTGTCGGCGGCTCGCAGCGGGAAGAACGTTTTGATTATCTGCTGGACCGGATGAGGGACATGAATATTCACGAAGAAGAGCTCTGGTGGTATTTGGATACCCGCCGTTTTGGCACTGTGCCCCATGCGGGTTTTGGTTTGGGATTTGAAAGAATGGTGCAGTTTGTAACCGGCATGACGAATATCCGGGATGTGATCGCCTTTCCAAGGACGCCGGGGAGTGCGGAGTTTTAAACGCCTTTTGTTTTTATCCCCCCTTTGCTCTATTTGGCACTTCCGGAAGATTTGGTAAATTAACAGTCCCGTTTACCAAACCTTCTGCTATGAAACTTCTTTTGGTTTCAGCGCTGCTGTTTTTTTCCTCTGCTGTAGCTGCCCAGCAATCTCTCCCTCTCATACAGGAAGCGATGGCGTTTTTTGAAAAAGGAGAATATCAAAAAGTAATTCCTGTTGCCGAACAGGCGGTAGCGGCTACGAAAAAAGAATTTGGCGAAACAAGCCCTTTTCACAGCGGCATGGTCCTGTTCCTCGCCATGAGCCACTGGGCCTTGTTCCAGTTTGATAAGGCCGAGCCCTGGTTTGTAAAACATAAGGATCTTATTGCAATGACCTCCGGGGAGAACAGCCTTGATTTCATTGCCAGCCAGAACCGGCTGGCGCAACTGTACCGGGAGATGGGCCGCTATAATGAATCGGAAACCCTTTATCTAAAAGGAATCAATTTGTCGAACTCGCTGTTTGGAGAAAATGATACCAACCACGCAAAAAACCTGAACAACCTCGCATCGCTGTACCAGTTCACGGGCAAGTATTCGCAGGCAGAACAGCTATATGTGAAGTCAAGGGATATTATTAAAAGAACCGCGGGAGAAAACAGTTCACTTTTTGCCAGCAGCATCAATAATATTGCCACCCTGCATAGCGATTTGGGGCAGTATGAAAAGTCGAAGCCCCTCCTGCTTCGTGTACTTGAAATACGAAAAAGCATAACAGGCGAAAACCACCCGGATTATGCAGAAGCATTGAACAACCTCGGGTATATCCAGGCATCGCTTGGCCAGCATAAAGAAGCAGAGGTCAGTTATACAAAAGCAAAAGAACTGTTTCGCCAGTCGGTTGGGGAAAATCACCCCAACTATGCCACCACGCTCAGCAACCTTGCACAACTATATGGCCTTATTGGAGAATACGAAAAAGCAGAACAGCTTTACCATGAATCAGGTAACATCAGGAAAAATGTATTAGGCGAAAACCATCCGGACTATGTACTCAGTATGAATAACCTTGGCGCATTTTACGATGCGGCGGGGCGGTATGACTTATCGGAAAAATTATTTATAGAGGCTGCGGCAAAAACAAAGAAAAACCTGGGCGAAAACCATCCTGCTTACATCACCTGCCTGAACAACCTGGCAGCCCATTATCACAGCAGGGGGCAATACCAGCAATCGGAACCTCTCTACCAGCAGGCAAAAGAGGTGAGGAAAAAACTGCTGGGTGAAAACCACCCCAGCTTCGCCATGAGCCTGAACAACCTGGCTACCCTGTACTTGGAAATGGGACAATACCAGAAAGCAGAGCCACTTTTCTTGCAGGCAAAAGAGATCTGGAAAAGATCACTGGGAGAAAATCACCCGGATTATGCCATGTGCCTGAATAACCTTGCGGCTGTGTATGAGGACATGCAGCAATATAAAAAAGCCGAACCTTTATACATACAGTCAAAAGACATACGAAAAGCAGCGTTTGGCGAGAATCATGTTGATTATGCCACCAACCTTAATAACCTGGCAGGACTCTATGTAAGGATCAAACAGTTTGCAAAAGCAGAGGCGCTGATCATTCAAGCCAATACTACCTGGCAAAAAGTATTAAAGGCAGATAACCCCATACAGGCCCTGGGCATGAATAATCTTGCGGCTCTATACCGGAGGGCACAACAAAAGCTGCCGGAATCAGAACGGCTCTACCTGCAGTCCATTGCACTCCGCAAAAAAGTGCTTGGAGAAAACCACCCGCTCACTGCAGAAACAGAGAACGATCTGGGATTGTTGTATATGAGCATGGGGCAGTTTAAAAAAGCAGAACCGTATTTTCTCGGCAGCAGCCGGGTGAGCACCCAAAACATGCTGAACACTTTCCCGGTGTTGTCTGAAAAAGAGAAAGGAACTTATATCTACGACAATCTTTTTTTCAACGATTGTAATAACAGTTTTTTGTACAATTATCCCGGGGCGGCGGCTGCGGTTGTAAACAATAATCTTGACCTGCAGCTTATTTTCAAATCACTTTCACTGACCGATACCCGCAACATGCTGGATGCCTTGCGAAACAGCAAAGACACTGACCTGAAAAGTCTGGTCAGCAAGTGGCAAACCGTGAAAACATTATTGGCCGTACAATATGCGCTCCCGCTCCCCAGGCGGATGAAGAACCTGGTGCAAAAAGAAGAGGAAGCAGAAACCCTCGAAAAAGAATTAAACCGCCGGTCTGCAGATTTCCGTAAACAACAATCCGCATTACAGGTAAATACGAAAGATGTACGACAACAACTGGGAGATGACGAAATTGCCATTGAATTCGTAAGTTTTAATTACTACAATAAAAGACAAACGGACAGCATCATTTATGCAGCATATCTCCTTCGCAAAACAGATTCCGTTCCGGTATTTATTCCCCTTTGCGAGGAAAAACAATTGCAGAAACTGTTTGAAAGTGCAGGGAAAACCGCTACACTGATGGTCAATAGTTTTTACCGGGGAAGTGAACTTAAAAGCAGATCCTCAGCGGGAGCTTTGGGCACAGATCTCTACAAACTTATCTGGAAACCACTGGAACCTTATCTGAAGGGAATAAGGAAAGTTTCTTATTCTCCAGCCGGAAAATTGTACAGCATTGCCTTTCATGCGTTGCCCGTTGACAGTAACACGGTATTGATGGACAGATACCAGTTGCAGCAATATACCGGCACCCGTCAGGTGGTTTTGCGTACGGTAGAAAATAAAACAGTAATACCTTCAGGTATTGTATTGTTTGGTGATGCCATTTTTTCAATGGATAGTTTGCAGCTGGTAAAACAAAGAGCAGCCCCGCCTGATAGTTTTCTTTCCGCAACCAATTATACTGCTTCCTCCAGGGGCGGCGGGAACAGCTACTGGCCCAACCTGCCGGGAACTGCTGAAGAAGTGAAAAAAATAGGGGACCTGTTCAGCCAGAACAAAATCAGCACCAGGATATTCATTCAATCAAGAGCTTCGGAAGAAAATCTTAAAGGGCTCAATGGCCGCTCACCCCAGGTATTACATATTGCCACCCATGGTTTCTTTTTACCGGAACAAGATCAAATAAATGGTAGTTCTGGTAAGAGCAATGTATATACCCTTGCTGATGATCCTTTATTAAGAAGCGGCTTAATACTTTCCGGGGGCAACTATGCCTGGAGCGGTAAAACACCTGTTGAGGGAGTGGAGGATGGTATTGCAACAGCATACGAAATTTCCCAGCTGAATTTAAGCAATACGGAACTGGTGGTACTCAGCGCCTGTGAAACAGCACTGGGGGATATTAAAGGAAGTGAGGGTGTTTTCGGTTTACAAAGGGCATTTAAAATGGCAGGAGTAAAAAAGATGATCGTAAGCCTGTGGCAGGTACCCGATAAAGAAACTGCCGAACTAATGACAACTTTCTATATCTACTGGATGAAAGGAAAACCCATTAATGATTCCTTCACACAGGCACAGGAAGAGATGCGGAAAAAATACCCTCCCTTTTACTGGGCGGCTTTTGTGCTGGTAGAATAAAAGAGAAAGGCTGTCCACGGGGACAGCCTTCCCTATAACGCTCCGGGCATTTTTATTACTGGTACATCTTGTTTTGTATCTCACTCACCTTATTATTGAACTCAACCGCTTTAGAAGGATCGGTCAGTGATTTGGAATATTCTGTTGAAGCTTTCAAAACAGCCGTGTATAGCTTTGTCAGTTCAAGATAGTGCCCCCTGTAAGAGGGATCTTCTTTTTGTTTTTTCCCGTCGGCTATACGGGCATCGGCCACTTTTTGCATGGCCTCAAGGATGGAAGCCTCATCTTTCAGGTTGGCCGTGTCAATGGCGGGCACCATGCCATCATCGTTGTTTTCTTTTACGGTGGTTTCCGTTTTTGAATCGTTGGCATCGCCTCCTTTTTTGTCCTTGCCACCGCAGGATAAAACGAAGAAGGAAATTGTGAGCAGCAATGCTGCAAAGATAAATTTCGCTTTCATGATTAATATTTTTAGTGGTTTGTAGCAGAAAGGTATGAAGTTGCTTAAACTTTTATTTTTATTTTTTTCTGAACATCGCAATCCGCCGGCTGATATTCTCCCGCAGGTTTATATAGTAAAGATTGATATCAGCAACATGATAATTGCGGGTGAAGTACAAAAAGCTCCAGGGGAACTTTGGTTTCCTTACATACAGTAACCCGTTACTGATCTGTGCATCTGTAGTCGCATGATACAGTTTATTGAATTTTACCAGCACACTACCCCTGTTCAGTTTCCTGGACGCATATTCGCTGCCGGTGGTCCATGTCAGTGGGTTAGTGACGAAAGAATTACCCTTTTCGTTTTTCAGATAATAAGGAACAAAATTTCGGCGCAACGTACGCCAGCTGCAGATGCAGCCAGTCTGAAGTGAATCCTCACACATTTTCAATGTTGTAAAATAATCTTTGGGTACCGGCCATCCGATAATATAGGCAGCCACTAATTTGTTTTTTAAAGGCCTGTCTTCAAAATAATCTTTCAGCAATCTTTCCGCAAGTAAACTTCCCTGGCTGTGTGACGCAATGATGACCGGACTTCCGCCGTTCCAGTTTTTTAGATAGAATTCAAATGATGATCTGATGTCTTCGTATGCAATGTCAAATGCAGCGTCAGCGGCTTTCTTATCCTTCTTAAAAAAATTCCGGATATGCGCTTGCCTGTACCTGGGTGCAAAAACCCGGCATTGCCGGTTAAACACACTTGCCTGGTAAAGTATGGTTGAATAATCTGTTTTGGCATTGATATATGCATCATCAACAGCGGCATTGGCAATATGCCTGTCTTTATTTTTGGTAAAAGTGGTGGGATGCAGAAAGAACACATCAACTGCCGAGTCTCTCACTTCATTGCGGAGCGGCGCAGGAGTACTGTCTGCAGGATCCCATTTCCAGGGATGGGCAGCCCAGTAATTTAAATCGGTATACCGGGGTTTGCCGTCTTTGCTTTTGAACCGGTAATTGCTTTTGAAAGCATGGTATTTATCCGAACAGGCGACAAACAATATTATTAATAAGAGCAGAAGATTGAGAGATTTGGACATGCACAAAATAACAGAAAAGCCCGGATACGGCGGAACGCCTGATTTTTTAAACTTTCTGAGACCTAAGTAAACAAATAAAAAACAATTAGTTATAGCAGTATTAAGAGTGGCTATAACTAATTTTAAAAAATATTTAGTACTTTGTTTTGCATAGTACCAAACATCACCTTATCTTTGGGCCACAATTGAAAAAGACAGGATATGAATATTGAAAACACACAGAGCCAGATGCGGAAAGGGATATTGGAATTCTGCATCCTCTCCATCATCCGCCGGGGTGAGGCCTACCCCAGTGACATCGTGGAAGAGATGCGGGCGGCAAACCTTCAGATACTGGAAGGAACGCTTTATCCCCTTCTTACCCGCCTGAAAAACGCCGATATGCTTACCTACCGCTGGGTGGAAAGCAACTCCGGCCCGCCCCGCAAATATTTTTCACTGACAGAAAAAGGCGAAACTTTTTACAAAGAGCTGGAACAAACCTGGAACGAACTCTCCAACGGGGTAAATGCACTGGCCAGTAAAAAATCCGATGAACCCTTAACCAACCAATAAACAAACTTGCCCGCCTTAGTCCCGAACGCTTTCGGGAGTGAAGGCGGATAAGACTTCAACCAAACAGTTACAAATGAAAAAGATAATAAACATCAACCTCAGCGGCCGGGTGATACCGATAGAAGATTCGGCTTATGAAAAGCTGCAGGCCTACGTTGAAAGTTTGCGCCGCTACTTTTCCAATGAAGAAGGCCGGGACGAGATCATCAACGACATTGAAAGCCGGATAGCGGAACTGATGAGTGATAAAGTGCAAAAAGGCGCTGCTGCCGTTACCGATACAGATGTGGAAGAGATCATCAGCTCCATGGGAAGGGTAGAAGATTTTGAAGCAGCGGATAAAGAATCAGCAGCTGACACGCAGGCATCTGCTTCGCAACAACAAAGTACTCAGTCTGCCCGGAACTATTCTTACACAGAGAAAAAAAGCAAAAGCAGGCTGTACCGTGACACTAATGATAAATTCATCGGTGGTGTGTGCAGCGGTATTGCCGCTTACCTGAATGTGGACCCCACTATTGTACGGATACTTTTTGCCATCATCAGCTTTGGCGGTTTTGGTTTTGGGTTCCTTGCGTATATCATATTATGGATTGTGCTGCCGCCGAAAGACCTTGAAGGTTTTGTGGGTAAAAGACTTTACCGCAACCCGGATGACAGGATAATCGGTGGTGTGGCGGGCGGCCTCGGCGCTTATTTTGGAAAAAGTGTAAGAGCGATCCGCTTGATTTTTGCCGCTCCTATTCTCTTAAGCATACTGGTGGGAGTGATCAATGCAATGACACATGACTATGATTTTGATATCGCCTGGAATATCGGCTTCGGTTCACTAAGCGGCACTTTCATCATTGCCTACTTAGTATTATGGATGGTGCTGCCCGAGGCTACCAGCGATTACCAGAAAATGGAAATGCGGGGCGAAACGGTGGATGTCAACCGTATCCGCCGGAATGTAAAAGAGGGAATGGATAATATGAAAGAAAGAATGAAAGGCTGGGGCGAAGAAGTGAAAGAATCTGCAGAGAACTTCGGCAGCAAAGCAAAAGAGTATGCCAATACAAAAGGAAAAGCCTTTGCTTCCGAAGTAAAAGAAACGGCAAGACGGGGCGGCAGCGGCCTGGGACATGCCATTGGCGTGCTGTTCAAAGTATTTTTTTTATTCATTGCCGGCACTATTGCCTTTGCATTATTTGTTTCGCTGATTGCCCTGCTCTTCGGCGGCGTGGCCTGGTGGCCGATCAATGATTTTTTATGGACCAGCAACTGGCAGCAGGCCCTGGCATGGGCCACACTTGTTTTATTCCTGGTGGTGCCGTTGATCGGTTTTATCACCTGGATCATCCGTCGCATAACAAGAGCCAAATCAAAGAGTAATTACCTCGGCTGGACATTTGGCGGCCTCTGGGCCCTGGGCTGGGTGGCCATGACGTTGTTCGTAACAAATATGGTAAGGGACTTCCGCCAGTACGAGCAGGCTGAAGATATACCGGTGACACTTGCGCCAGTAGTTAGCAATAAGTTAATAGTGGCTGTTTCTCAGCCGGAACTTGAATACACCGGTGGTTTCGGCTGGATGAATGACGGAAGCAACGGATGGGATATTTCTTCAGATACATTAAAAATTGCGGCTGTAAAATTTACTGTAAAGCCCAGCCCGGATGCACAATATCATGCCAGCATAAAAAAATACAGCTTTGGAAAAACAACCATAGAAGCAGAAACAAGAGCAGAAAAGATACAATTTACGGCAACCTGCAAAGACAGTGTACTGGATATAGGCAATGGATATGCAATAGATAAAGAAAGCAAATTCCGCGGCCAGAATGTGGAAGTGGAGATTTTAGTGCCGATAGGTAAAAAGATACGCTTCGATGAATCAGTGAAGAGAAAACTGAATTCCATCCATGTGAAAGTGAAAAGAAGCGAACGCCGCAACAGGATTACCGGCCTGGAAATAGACGGTGACGATGATGCTTTTCATTACCGCACAGGAATAGATTATGAGATGGGAATTGGCGGCGAACTGAAAGGCCCCGATGGAGTAACCGTTGCCCCGCGGAACAATAACTATCGCTATCAGCCGGCTGATACTAATACAAAAACCAATAATGCCGCCGAAATACAAAAGCAGATAGATAAAATTAAACGACAAAGGGAGAAAAGCAACGAGGAAACAGACAGACAATTAAAGGAACTGGAAGATAAGATAAAAGCATCAAAACCCGGCGCCTCAACAAAACCCGGTATTAAAAAGAAAACTGATGTTTCGTACGCCATGGGCCCTTCGCCGGTTTCGTCTGTGGCTCAATGGTTCTGAAGAGAATTTGCCTGGCAATAAAGCCGGTTGAAGTCTGCCTGCGCTAAAGCTACGGCGGACAAGGTTGGAATCCCGCCTGCTCACCTTCGCATAGCTTCAGTATCGCCTCAGGCGACCGAAGGCGGAGCAAGGCCGGGATACAGGAAGGCCCATTTGGGGCGTTTCTGGCTTTTAGAGATTCCACAAAAAACACAGATAAATACCCTTTTCACGGTATAGCTGATGGTTGGTGTATAAATTACTTTTAACTTGTAAACAGAAATCACAAACCAGATTTTATAACCACAAACTCAAAATCATGAAAAGGATCAAACTCCTGTTTTCCTTCTCCCTCCTGCTGCTGGCCTCCGTGGCGTTTGGGCAGGCAGAGAAAAACATTTCTTCGATGGCTGCAGGCACCGTCCTGACAGCTGATGACATTGCATTTTTAAACATGGTTGGTAATGCACAGCTTGCTGCCAGCCGCGGATCAGAAGAGCCAACAGCTACAGTTAGCGGCAAAACCTTCAAAAAAGGAGACGTTCTGACAGCAGCCGACGCTAAATTGATCAACAAGGCTATTAAAGCCTTTCAGAAAACCTACAAGGCGCCGACTGCATCCCGTGGCGCAGGCTGGTGCTACTACTGGTATTACTATTGCGACGGATGGGGATACTGTTACTGGTATAAGTATTGGTATTACTGTTATTAACCCGTACCGGTCAGTATTTGAAAGACTTAAAAGCCTCCAGCCGGGGGCTTTTCTTTTTACCTTTAACGCATGAAGGATAATTTTTCCGGCCTGGCCGATATATATGCAAAATACCGCCCTCACTATCCTGCGGAACTTTTCATTTTTATATTGTCGAATATATCAGTAAAAGAAACGGCCTGGGATTGTGCCACCGGCAACGGGCAAACCGCCAAAGATCTTGCCCCGCATTTTAAAAAAGTATTTGCCACCGATATCAGCCAAAAGCAACTGGATCATGCCCCGTATCTACCCAATGTAATTTATGCTGTTCAACCAGCAGAACAAACGGATTTTCCACCCGACTCATTCGACCTGGTCACCGTTTCACAAGCCTTGCACTGGTTTCGTTTCGATGATTTTTATAAAGAGGTAAAACGGGTGTTGAAACCCGGTGGATGGATCGCTGCCTGGACGTATAGCGGGGTACAGGTGTCGCCGGAAATTGATGAAAGAATAAAAAAGATTTTATCGTGATATACTGGGCAGCTGGTGGGATTATGAGCGCCGGTATATGGATGAGGAATATAAAACAATTCCTTTTCCTTTCGAAGAGATTCCCTGTCCTGTTTTTCAATTGAGGGTTGACTGGTCCCTGGATGAGTTTGCCGGTTACCTGAATACCTGGTCCGCCCTGCAAAAATTCATTAAGGCGAATAATTATAATCCCGTTGGGCAGGTTGTGGAAGAGATCCGGGATCATTGGATAAACGGGGATCCCGATCAAAACAGGAAGCGAACCGTAACTTTCCCGGTGTACATGCGTATGGGTCGTGTCAACAAGTGATTTTATCTACATTTGCGGACAATTTTATTATAATGAAGAATACCCCTTTTACTGAAAAGCATATTGCCCTCGGCGCAAAGATGGCGGAGTTTGCCGGTTACAATATGCCCATTTCCTATTCCGGCATCAACGATGAACATGCTGCGGTAAGAAGGAATGCCGGGGTGTTTGATGTGAGCCATATGGGAGAGTTCATCCTGAAAGGCGAGCATGCCCTTGACCTGATACAGCGGGTGACCAGCAACGACGCCGCCAAACTAAAGCCAGGACAGGCGCAGTACAGTTGCCTGCCGAATGAGGAAGGAGGCATTGTGGACGACCTGCTTGTCTACTGCATTGAGGAAAACAATGTGTATATGCTGGTGGTGAATGCTTCCAACATAGAAAAAGACTGGAACTGGATTCAAAAATTTAATTCCTCCCATGCGGGGGGATTTAGGGGGGCTGCGGAGATGCACAACATTTCTGATAAAACCTGCCTGCTGGCCATACAGGGTCCCAATGCCTGTAAAATGCTTCAGCCATTGACTGGGATGGACATCATCAACCTGAAATATTACACTTTTGCAAAAGGTGTTTTTGCCGGAGTTGATAATGTGCTGGTAAGCGCTACCGGCTATACCGGTGCCGGTGGTGTGGAAATATATTTTGAAGACAAAGACGACGCTGCGGATAAAATATGGGATGCCATTTTTGAAACAGGGGCACCGCAGGGATTAAAACCCGCCGGCCTGGGTGCAAGGGATACCTTGCGCCTCGAGATGGGCTATTGTTTATATGGCAATGATATTGACGACAGCACCTCACCACTGGAAGCAGGTCTGAGCTGGATCACCAGGTTCAGCAAAGAATTTACAGCAAAAGAAATTTTTGCAAAACAAAAAGCAGAAGGGCTGCAACGAAAGCTGGTTGGTTTTGAAATGCTGGATAAAGGAATCCCCCGTCATGGCTATGAGATACAGGACGGGGAAGGGAAAGCTATCGGCCATGTTACATCGGGCACACAATCGCCCAGCCTCGGCAAAGCCATCGGCATGGGGTATGTACGGACTTCCTTTGCAGCGATTGACACGGATATTTACATTAAAGTGAGGGATAAATTGCTGAAAGCAAGAGTGGCCAGGATACCTTTTGCATGATTTTTGAATCCTGAGATCAGAAGCCTGAAGTTTGAGGTCCGAGAGAACCTCCAGATTGAAGACTGCTTCAGACTTCCGACATCAGACCTCATACTTCATATTTCGTTACTATGCCAACAATACACCTTACAACCTTTATCGCCGCTCCGGCCAATGTGGTTTTCGACCTGGCCCGCCATATCGGCCTGCACAAGGAATCTATGGCGCGGCACAAAGAAGAAGCAGTGGCCGGAACAAGATTTGGCCTGATTGAAAAAGATGAAACCGTAACCTGGAGAGCCAAACATCTTTTTAAAAGCCGGCTGCTGCGGGTGAAGGTCACTGAAATGAAAAAACCCGAGATGTTCACCGATGAACAGGCGCAGGGCGATTTTAAAATGATGCGGCATGAGCATTACTTCAAACCCTGCGATAACGGCACCATTGTCATTGACCTGTTTCATTTCGAATCACCTTACGGACTATTTGGCCGCTGGTTCAACAGCCTGTATCTCACCAAATACATGAAGCGGCTGCTGGAGCAGCGCAACAAGACCATCAAAGCTTTTGCGGAGGGTGATAAATGGAAAAAATTATTGCAGCTTTAGCGATTTAAATTTCTTTTTTGCTTTTGTGCGAATATAACCCGCTTCCAGCGCAACGTAAGACCCGGTTACCCCGTAATCAAACCTGATTGGAGCGTTACCCGGCACATCGAATGAATAATTACCTCTGAAAAACTTTGTATATGAAAGTTCACCCACGAAGCTGATCCGGAAAACATCCTTATTCTTCAGAATTAAATTAAGCCCGCCTCCGGCATGGTAATTCAACCATGGCTTTTGATTATTATTGGGTGTGAATATAGCAAACATGTAACGGGTGCGGTTGTTGTTCTGATCCCATATCCAAGCTTCGTTCACTTCTTCATTCATCAATGAAAATACAAGACTGAGCCCCGTCTGCGCATTCCAGTATACACCGGGCTTTGTAAAAAACCTTCTTTCAATAAAAAAAGGAATGCGGAAAAAAACAACTCCGTGCTTATCAAAAGTCTTGTAGGATTGTATATCATAAGTCAATGGAGGATTAAAGTCTGCTCCCGGTATAAGATACCGGATATCTCTCATAATTCCTCCCCACCGTGCACCGGTTTGGATTGAGTATTTCTTATTGATTGAATAGTGATAACCAATACCCTCTTCCAGGCATTCATAGGACTTGGTGCCGATATTATAGATGCGGGGATTTGGATTGATAACAGCTCTCGGGGAGCGGCCGTAAATGAATTGAAGGCTAAAATGATTTTCAGAATAGATTAACTCTTCCCAGTCAAATACCGATTCGGACTGCTGAGCCTGAATGGGATTGAATAAGGATACAAAAAGGAGTAATACTGTTGTTTGGGTCAGGATCCGCCCCATTAATTTGTTTCCTTTATTTTTACCGGGCTATGAATAAAAAGCCACAACTATATACGTCTCTTTCACCTGCTTTATTGCATTTGTATGACTTGAGTAACAGCATTATTGTCATTATTGACGTATTCCGGGCCACTTCCACCATTGCTGCCGCCCTGCACAATGGGGCCAAATGTGTGATACCGGTTGATTCGGTCCCCAAAGCTATTGAAATCAGTAAAAGTATCGGGGGCATTGCTGCAGGTGAAAGAGACGGCAAGATTGCCGAAGGTCTGCAACACGGCAATTCGCCGCTGGAATATGACAGAGAGTTTATAGCAAACAAAACACTGGTACTGACCACCACCAATGGAACAAGGTTGTTGCAGATGGCGTTGGACAACAATGCAGGTACGATCATCTCGGGTTCATTTCCTAACCTTTCCGCCGTATGTGATTTTTTAGTGGCTGAAAAAAAGAATGTAGTGCTGGGCTGCGCCGGGTGGAAAGACCGTTTCAACCTCGAAGACACTTTATTTGCCGGGGCTGTCATTCACCGCATCGCCTCAGCATTCACCATCCATTGCGACAGCTCACTGATGGCCGAAACCATGTATGCCAAAAACAAAAACAAGCTGATTGAATTTGCCCCGAAGCTTACCCACTACCACCGGCTGGTGGAAAGATTCGGTCTGATCGAAGACATTAAATTCTGCCTCTCACCGGATGCGGCAAATGTATTACCGGTTTATAACGACGGAAAACTTGTTGCAAAATAAAGATTCTGCAATAAAGAATCAGGGTACTCAAATAAGGGGGCTCCCGTAATGACGGGACAAGTTGTGTGCGGTTCCTCTAGTCCTGAGTTTACCGAAGGAGGGTGAGGCCAGGTGAGGGCTGGAAAAAACGTTGTAAGATACTCCATTTCTCCTGTACATTCTCCGATTAAGAATTATTTTTTATTTGTCTCATTTTACAAGGAAATCCGCCTCACATTCGTTTACTTTTGCCGATTGCCCTTTCTTCAATAAGCAATATGCAATAGGCAAGGGCAACCGGAGGAAAGATAATTGCCTATTGCCCATTGCCAATTGACACTATGGCCTTACCGCACCTTATCAAGTACGTTTACACCCATGGAACGGACGAAGTGATCCGCAGAGGAAAAAAGATTCATGCAATCGGTTTTGTGGAGCTGGTGGAATATGACGACCTGTTTGGCTCCGCCGTATTCCGGGTAAAGGATGACAGCTACTCCACATACTACAAAGTCTATATTCAGAAATTCAAGGACGCCAAAGGAACTACGCTCCGTTGTGCCTGTCCCTACAATCTTGGTGATATCTGCCGGCATGAAGCGGCGGCTTTGTTCCAACTGCAGGAGATGATTGACCGCGGCCACCTTCAGTCAGAAGACATTAAATACGACCAGCGGCATACGGTTGCCAAGATGAAAATGATCGATCTGAAAACGCTTAGGTTACTCTCATCGCAGGAGGCAATACAGGAAGCGGAAACTTTTTTACGGACCAATAAAGCCGGGATCGAGCTGGCCGAAAACGAAACAGTAAAAGCATCGGTAAAACTGAACGGCCGGGAATACAAAGTGCTTATCCGGAAAAACGAAGAAAGAAATTTTGACACCAGTTGCGATTATGAGGATGAAGACCATCCGCTCTGCCTGCCCAAGCTGATCGTATTTCTTCAGTTGCTCAATACTTACGGGGCCAGCTATTTCGACAGCATCCGCAACTGGGATAAGGAAAAAAACAAACTGCTTGAAGCCTATGGCTATTCACTCAGCGATGACCTGAAGGGCAAGTTTGAATTTGCCTATAAAGACGGTAAGCCTTTTCTGCGGGTGCTGGACGCCAGCATAAAAAGGGTGGCGCCGGTGGCAGCGCCGGCAAGACCGGTATTCATAACCGAAAAAATAAAAGAGAAAGAAGCAGAACCCGAGCAGGCAGTTGAAGTGGAAGAGGCTGTTGCCTCCAAACGGCTGGGAGTGGTATTTAATTTTCATAAGAAAAACTATCCCCGGTTTACGCTGGATGTGGTGATGGGAGAACCTAATGATGCAAATGATGCATTTGCCCGAACGGTTGAAAAGATTGACATCAGCCGTTATGTAAGCATGGACCATTTGTCCGATAAGGATAAAGAATTACTGGCCATGCTGCGAAAATTGCAGGAGGGAGAGATCAACAAATATATCAGCCGCAACTCACCTTTCTCCGGTATCTGGGAAAACATCATTCACCAGGAAGAAGATGACCTGCCGGATGAAACCAAAGAACTGATGGCGGAATACCTGCTGCCCAAACTGAAAAAAATGTTTTTGGATTCAACGGACAGCCCCTTTGTCTTCCTGCTGCCGGAAAAGAAAGCCTTTAAAACCAATAACCTGGTGCCACTGCAGCTGCAGGCAGAAGAAGCCAAACCGCATTTTATTGTTAAAAGGAACTCCCATTACGGCATCCAGTGCAGGGTAAAGGCGGGCGGAATGGAGTATGACCTGAGTGATAATGAAAGCCCCAGCCCGATGTTCTTTTTATACAACCAGCAGGCTTTTCTCTGGGCAAACAATGAGGTAGTTCATCTGACAGAAAAATTTTTACCGTCCGGGAAAATGGCTGTATCGGCAGAAGAATGGGGCAAAACGCTGAACCAGTTTATCATGCCGCTGGCCAAAGACCATAAAGTTGATTTTGACAAATCACTGGTACAGGAAATCAAAGACGGCAACCCGGAAGTGAAACTCTTCCTGCTGGAAAAAGGCGAATACCTGGTCTTTCAGCCGTCTTTTTCTTATAAGGGGTATGAGACCAAAGCAAGAGAACGGGATGAAGTGGTGGTGCCGCAGGGAGAAAAAGTGCTGATCGTTCACCGCAACCGGCCAAAAGAGAATGAGTTTGTCCGGCAGTTGCAAAACCTGCACTCCGGTTTTATGTACAATGAGGACAACGCTTCACTGGCGCTGAAAGGAACAGATGTTTTGAAGAACAACTGGTTTTTCCTGTTTGTGGATGCGATGAAAGAAATGAAAACGCCGGTGTTTGGCTTTGAGGCACTGAAGAATTTCCGCTTCAACACGGCAAGGCCGCAAACTAAGATATTCATCAGCAGCAATACCGACTGGTTCGACGCCAAAGTGGATATTGTTTTTGGCGACCAGCAGGTAACTGTGGCCGAAGTAAAAAGGGCGCTGGCCAACAAGCAGCAGTTTGTACAGCTGAACGACGGCACTTTCGGCATCCTGCCGGAAGAGTGGTTGAAAAAATATTCTTTACTGTTCCGGGTGGGTGAGGGCAAAACCGATACGTTGAAACTCTCCCGCTACCACCTGAGTGTGGTGGATGAGCTGTATGAGACGAGGGATGAGGAAGAATTAGTGGTGAAGCTGGAAGAGAAATATCAAAACCTGCGATCGTTTGACAAGATAAAAGAAATAGAGCCATCGTATAACCTGAAGATGATACTGCGGCCTTACCAGGTGGCGGGGTTCCAGTGGCTGAACTACCTGACCGATATCAAATGGGGCGGCATACTGGCCGATGATATGGGTTTGGGAAAAACAGTGCAGGCCCTTTCATTCCTGGAACATTATAAAAAGGAAAAGGGAAACCTGAAAGCGCTGGTGGTATGCCCCACCACCCTGATCTATAATTGGGAAAATGAGATAAAGAAATTCACACCCAAACAGACCTACCGCATCCATCATGGCCCTTTAAGAACAAGAGTGAAAGATGAGCTGATGGATCATGAAATAACCATTACCACCTACGGTACCCTGCGCAGCGATATCAAGATGCTGATGAGTGTGGATTTTGACTATGTAGTACTGGATGAAAGCCAGGCCATCAAAAACCCATCAAGTAAAGTGGCAAGAGCCTCCTGCCTGCTGAATGCGAAGAACCGCCTTTGTATGAGCGGTACGCCGCTGCAGAACAATACGTTTGACATTTTTGCACAGATGAACTTCCTGAACCCCGGTATGCTGGGCACCATGGAGTTCTTCAGGCAGGAGTTTGCCATACCGATCGACAAATTTGGCGAGCAGGACCGGAAAGAACACCTCAAGAAAATTCTGTACCCTTTCATATTAAGAAGGACTAAAGAGCAGGTAGCCAAAGATCTTCCTGAAAAACAGGAAATGATCCTCTTTTGCGAAATGGAAGACGAGCAGCGTAATATCTATGATGCCTACCGCAACGATTACCGCAACCAGATACTGGGTACTATCGAAACACAGGGCATACAAAAATCACAACTCACCATTTTACAGGGGCTGATGAAGCTGCGCCAGATCTGCGACTCACCCGCCATACTCAACGAGCAGGAAAAATTTGATAATCACTCCATCAAATTAGATGAACTGGCAAGAGAAATAACAGAGAACATCGGCAATCACAAAGCGCTGATATTTTCGCAGTTCCTCGGTATGCTGGCGCTGATCAGGGCCAAACTGGAAGAGCTGGGTATCCAATATGAATATTTCGATGGCAGCACTTCGGCGCCTGACAGGCAAACGGCCATTGATAGCTTTCAGAATAATGAAGAAAAAAGGGTGTTCCTGATTTCACTGAAAGCCGGTGGGGTGGGCCTCAATCTCACGGCGGCTGATTATGTCTATATCGTGGACCCCTGGTGGAACCCTGCGGTGGAGCAGCAGGCCATTGACCGTACGCACCGCATCGGGCAGACCAAGAACATCTTTGCCTACCGGATGATCTGTAAAGACACCATTGAAGATAAAATTCTTCAACTGCAGGAAAAGAAAAGGGCCCTTGCCAGAGACATCATCTCCGATGATGCTTCGTTTGTGAAGACGCTGACCAGGGAAGATGTGGAATATCTCTTCTCATAAACCGCTTATCGGCATTTTCAGCCTGTTCATCAGTTTTCCGACAAAAATTAGCGTTTTCCGAAGGTTGTTTCCCGATCTTACGTCTATTTTCGTACACCTGTTTAATTGATTACCGTGTACTACGAAGCTTACCCAACTCACTGAGCCACATAGTACAACAAGATGACCGGGACTAAACCACAAGCGAAGTAGTATGAAGAAGATTTTTACCTTATCCGCTTTATTGCTGATATTTCTGACAGCCAGCCATGCCCAGAAGTCCGATGGCAGCATTAAAGGAAAGGTAGTGGACACCGCCGCCAAACAACCAATCGCCGATGCCACTGTTTCTGTTCTGAATGCCACAGACTCCTCCCTCGCCACTTTTACACTTTCCAACAAACTGGGCTCTTTTGAAGTAAAGGGTCTGGCCCCGGGCAATTATCGCCTCATCGTTTCCAGCAAAGGATATGCGGAGTTCAAACAGAATATCTCGCTGAATGAAACCAACAAGACCATAGAGCTGGGTAATCTTGCTTTGCAAAAAGATTTTAAAACACTGGAAGGGGTGACCGTTACCAGCGAATCGCCGATACAGGTGAAGAACGATACGGTCCAGTTCAATACCAGCGGATTCAAAACGCAACCCAATGCATCGCTGGAAGACCTGCTGAAAAAGATCCCGGGAATGGAAGTGGATAAGGAAGGAACCGTGAAAGCACAGGGGGAACAGGTGCAGAAAGTTTTGGTGGACGGAAAAGAGTTTTTTGGGAATGACCCTAAACTGGCTACCAAGAACCTGACCGCAGATATGATTGAAAGTGTGCAGGTGTTTGATGATATGAGCGACCAGGCCAAGTTCACCAGGATAGATGACGGCAGCCGCACCAAGACCTTAAACATCAAACTGAAAAAAGACCGCAACAAAGGATACTTCGGAAGGGCATTGGTCGGTGTGGGCAATGACGGTCGCTACGAGGGAAACCTGAGCCTGAGCAAATTCACGGGCCCGCAGCGGATCTCTCTTCTTTTCAATACCAACAATATCAATAAACAGGGCTTCTCTTTCTCTGATATCATCAGCGCCATGGGCGGCTTCAGTGGTTTTGGTGGTGGTGGTGGAAACACCGGCGGCGGAGGTTTTGGCGGAGGCGGTATGCAGATGACATCAACCCGCGGTGGCGGAAATTTTGGTGGCATGGGCGGTGGAGGTAATACCGGTATCATCAGATCATTATCAGCCGGTCTCAACTATTCAGATGAGTGGGGCAAAGGAATAAAAGTGACAGGCAGCTATTTCTTTTCTGATTCAAGACCGAGACAGGAACAGGATGTCTTCCGGCAAACATTTTATGCCAACGATTCTACCGCCAGCCTGAACAGGCAGACATTTTCCAATAACCTGAACCAGAACCACCGGTTCAACCTGCGGTTTGAGTACCAGATAGATTCCATGAACTCTATCCTGTACACACCTACGCTTACCCTGCAGCATTCGGAGAACTTCAGCAGCGACAGTTCTTTTACTGTTTCCAAAACCCCGCTGAGCGAGTTCCTGGCCATTACCGGGAAATCGCAGAACAGCAATGAGCGCAACGGCAGGAACCTCGGGAACAATTTCCTGTTCCGCCACAAATTCAGCAAAATTGGAAGAACAGTGACACTTGGCTGGAACAATACCAGCAACAACAGCGAGAGCGACGGGTTGACAATATCCAACAACAGTTTCTTCCGGCCGGATGGCAGCATTTATAATTCATTTTCACAAAACCAGAATTACTTGCAAAGCATAAGAACCCGTAACAATGTGTTCAGCACTTCATACACTGAACCAATGGGGCTGAACAAATTGCTGGAGATGAACTATGCCTATACCAATAACCGGAGCAATTCCAAAAAAGAAACTTTCAATTATAACAGTTCAACCGATAAATACGACAGCCCGAACCTGTTGCAGACCAATAATTTCACCAATACGTTTGTGGCACACCGCTTCGGGACCAACTTCAGAGTGCAGGAAAAGAAATACAATTACCAGTTTGGGCTGGGTGTGCAAAGGGCCACACTAGAAAGCAGGAGCTACCAGGCCCTGACAAATAAGGATTCAGTGACCGGGCAGACCTACACGAATATCTTCCCCACAGCCAATTTTAATTTCACTCCTTCCAGGAGCAAGAACCTGAGGATATCGTATAATGGAAGAACGAACCAGCCCAATGTTTCGCAGCTGCAGAATGTACCGGATGCCACCGATACCCTGAATATAAGGATCGGTAACCCCAGCCTGAAACAGGAATTCAATCACAACTTCAATATCGGGTTCAATACATTCAATGTGCTGACCTTTAAATTCATCGCCGCCAATGTGAACCTCAGCACCACCAGGAATAAAATAGTCAGCAGCATAACCACCCGCGGACCGGTACAGACCACCACGTATGAGAACGTAAATGGTTATTTCAGGGCATTCAGTTTTGTCACACTGGGATTGCCTTTCAAGAACCCTAAAATGAAAGGTTCCAGCATCAATGTCACCAACAACATGTCTTATGTAAAGGATGTGGGCCTGGTGAATTCAAAACAAAATATTACCAGAAACATCAGCATATCGCAGGGAGCAGGCGTGAACATCAACAAGGAAAAGATCGATTTTGGCATAAAGGCCAATATTGCTTACAACAATGTAAAGTACAGTATCAACAACCAGCTGAATGAAGATTATTTCACCCAAACCTACTCCGGTGATGTAACCTATAATTTCCCGAAGAACTTTGTGCTTGCCACTAACTTTGATTACCTGGTCAATTCAGGAAGGTCCGACGGGTTCAACCAGAGTATCCCGCTGTGGAATGCCAGCTTCAGCAAATTGTTCTTCAAGAACAAGAACGGCGAGCTGAAATTCTCGGTGAACGATATCCTGAACCAGAACCAGAGCATCACCCGCAACGCAGGCGACAACTACATCCAGGACACCAGGAGCATGGTGCTGAGACGTTATTTTATGGTGAGCTTCCTGTTCAACCTGAACCGGATGGGCGGCAGGGGCAACCAGCAACAGCAGACGATGCCGGGTATGCCCCGCTTCATGGAAAGAAATATGAGAGATGTAAGAATGCAATAAGTATTCAGTCCTGGCGTAACAGCAATAAAAATGAGGCTGTCTCAAAAAGGAGTAAAAAAGTATCACAACGAACACAAAGAAGGCACAACGGACACAAAGACTATTAATATTAAAGGCTATTTGCGTTGTGCTCTTAGTGTTTTCTTAGTGTTCGTTGTGTTCCAAAACACTTTT
>JBQTHS010000030.1:0-44617 GCA_052389635.1 Bacteroidota bacterium
CTCTGTCGTTACTATGCTGATATCATCATCAAATTCGATGCTATTATAAAGTAGATTTTTCTCATAAGCAGTTGGTTTTAGTTGGCCGGGCGGTTTCTACCGCCGGGCCTTTTTTGGGGAAATAAGCAGACCCCAAGAAAACTATAACGATGAAAATAAGAATGAAGACACCGCTAACGTACTACGGCGGTAAGCAAAAGTTATGTAGTACAATTCTCTCCCTGATCCCTGAACACAAGCTCTACTGTGAGCCATTTGTAGGCGGTGGAGCGATCTTCTTCGGCAAGGAGCCATCCATCATCGAAGTATTAAATGATACAAATAAGGAGCTGATCAATTTTTACGAGGTTGTACAGAACAAGTTCATTGACCTGGGTAAGCTGATCCGTGTTACACTCCACTCCAGGCGGCTTCATGCAGATGCCAGTGCCATATACAACAACCCTCACCTATTTGATGAAGTAAAAAGGGCCTGGGCCTTGTGGGTACTGTCCATTCAATCTTTCAGTTCTATGCTCGATGATACATGGGGATACGATAAGAAGAATAACACGACTACCACAAAAATCAGCAGTAAACGGTCACAGTTCACTGAGGAATTCGCTATCCGGCTCCAGAATGTGCAGTTGGAATGCGCCGATGCTCTTTATATCATCAAAAGCAGGGATAGTGCCGATGCTTTCTTTTATTGTGATCCTCCCTACTTTAACAGCAATTGCGGGCATTATGATGGATACACCGAGCAGGACTTTGAAGCCCTTTTAAAGGGCCTGTCTGCCCTCCAGGGGAAGTTCCTGTTGAGTAGCTACCCTTCTGATCTTTTGCTGAAATATGCCCGTAAATTTGGATGGCAGATGCGGTCAGTGGAGCAAAGGGTAAGCGTGAACAAGGGCTACAGCGGAAAGAAGAAGATAGAGGTGATGACCGGGAACTATGACTTTGGGGAATAAAATAGCCCGGACGAGCTTTGATGTTTTGCGAACTATCACTGCCAGGTGGCATTGCTGCCTCCTTTGTCCGGGCGTTATTTGAGGGGAAATAAGCCGAGATTTGTTCTCGGCAGTGATAGTTCGCTGGGCAAATATAGGTCAAAAAATAGGGCCTAAATGGCCCTTAAATGCGGCTTTTTGCGATATTGCAAAATTGTTACATTCGGATTTTCCCGTATATACATTCGGATTTTCCTGTTTTAAAATCTTCAGAAAAAAATAGAAATAGCATCTATTTTCCCGGATGAAATAGAAAAATATCCATGGGCCGGCCACCTTGGCATTAAGCTGGCGCATAAAATTATTCCCATCATTCAGCAAAGTAAGACCACCCTCATCTTCATTAATACAAGAGGTATGAGTGAGACATGGTACCAGACCCTGCTGAATGTATCTCCTGAACTGGCCGGTTCCATCGCCTTACATCACAGTTCTATTGACAGGGAATTAAGAACCTGGATTGAAGAAAACCTCCACACCGGCAATCTCAAAGCAGTAGTCTGCACAGCCAGTCTTGATTTGGGTGTTGATTTCCGCCCGGTCGAAACAGTAATACAGGTGGGATCGCCAAAGGGGGTTGCAAGATTTCTGCAAAGAGCAGGAAGAAGCGGCCACAGTCCTGATGCTATAAGTAAAATCTATTTTCTTCCTACACACTCATTGGAACTGATGGAAGCAGCTGCCCTGAAGAAGGCTATGGAAGAAAATATGATTGAAAGCCGTGTACCCATGCTGTTGTGTTATGATGTGCTGCTCCAATATCTCAATACCATTGCGATTTCGGAAGGGTTTTATCCGGATGAAGTATTCAGGCAAGTTACTTCCACCTGGTGCTATAAAGACCTGACTGAAGATGAATGGCGACAAATCCTGCACTTCATAACTGAAGGTGGCAATGCCATGGGCCAGTATGATGATTTTAAAAAAGTAGAGGTTGAAGATGGTATGTATAAGATCAGGAGCCGGAAAGTGGCCATGCGGCACCGCCTGCACATCGGCACCATTGTTAGTGATGCGATGATGAAGGTAAAATTCCTCTCAGGGGGTTATGTGGGTGTTATTGAAGAATATTTTATTTCCAGGTTAGATCCCGGGGATGTTTTTACTCTTGCAGGCAGAAATTTGGAGTTTGTGATGATAAAAGACATGACGGCTCTGGTGCGGAAATCAGAAAAGAAAAAATCAATCGTACCCAGCTGGGCGGGTGGCCGGATGCCGCTAAGCGCTAATTTGGGAAAGAAGCTCAGGGAACAATTGACAATCAGCAACCGGCAATCGGCAACCGGCACTGCATTATCATCAAAAGAACTGGTGGCTTTAAGGCCCCTGCTTGATCTGCAGGAACAACTGTCTCATGTGCCTAAGGAAAATGAGTTGCTGATTGAGCATATTGAAACCAAAGACGGTTTTCATTTATTTGTTTACCCGTTTGAAGGGCGGCTGGTGCATGAAGCGATGGCGGCCATTCTTGCTTATCGTATCAGCCGGATTTGTTCTATCACTTTTTCTTTTGCTATGAATGATTATGGATTTGAGCTGCTGAGCGACCAGCCCATTCCTGTTGATGATACCAATGTTTATGAGTTATTTTCACCTGCAGATTTACTGAACGACATACAGCGGAGCGTAAACAGTACAGAAATGGCCAAACGAAAGTTCAGGGATGTGGCGGTGATCGGGGGTCTTATCTTCCAGGGGATGCCGGGTGAAAAAAAGAAGGCCCGGCACCTGCAATCTTCGGCCTCACTTCTTTTTAGTGTATTCAGTGAATATGACCCGAAAAATTTACTGCTACGCCAGTCGTACCAGGAAGTGCTGGATCAGCAGATGGAAGAATTGCGGTTGCGGGATATGCTGGAACGGATCCAACAATCAACGATCATCATCACTTTTCCCCGGCAACTCACACCTTTCTGTTTCCCGATAAAAGTGGACAGTATGCGGGAAGATCTGTCGTCTGAAAAATTAGAAGACCGGGTAAGAAAAATGCAGCAGCAAATGGAAAGCGATCAGGCCGCTAAACAGATTTAAACTGCTGTACTGTTTTTTGTAAGCGGCCAGACCGGTTGCACAACCTATATTTGCTGCCTCTATGCAAAACCCTGTTCCGCATATCATTGCAGACAATACATTCTGGGTATTTCCGGAGCGCTGCCTGTACTGGGAAGAACAAAACACACTGATTGTTGCCGATCTGCACCTGGGCAAAGTGGGCCACTTCCGGAAATCCGGCATTGCTGTGCCACAGGATATGTACAAGGCCGATCTGCAGCGGCTGATGGCGATCCTCTACCTGTGCAAAGCAGAGAGGCTCATCATTGCCGGCGACTTTACTCACAGCACCATCAATAAAGAACTGGATCTTTTCATGAAGTGGCGCAAAGATTTTTCGCTGCTGCATATAGACCTGGTGAAAGGCAACCATGATATACTTACAGACAGCTGGTACAAAGAAGCCAATGTGGAGCTGCATGAATGGGAACTGGCAGTGAACAGTTTTCTGTTCAGGCATGAGAATAAAAGAAAACAACTTCAAAAACAAACCGATATTATTTACACTTTTACCGGTCATGTTCATCCTGCTTACCTGATGAAGGGACAGGGCCGCCAGTCATTGAAATTTCCTTGTTTTTATTTTGCAAAAGAACACTGCATCCTGCCGGCTTTCAGCCGATTTACCGGTATGTACAAAGTAATACCCGCCAGAGGGGAGACAGTATATGTCATCACTCCTGCTGAAATAATTAAAATAGGTTAGCGTTTGCGGCGGAGCTGGTTGTAATCGAGAAAATAAATAAACCGGATAGTAAATTCATTGCCATGCCGGAGGTCAAAAATGTTGCCGAGATTGCGCATATAGTTATTTTTCCCTGTCAATGTAACCACTTCCTCATCTCCCAGCCAGTTTTTATAGCCAACTATCAGGCGGCTGCCAAGGCGGAAATCCCAGGTAAGAAATGCATCGAGATTAAACACATTTACATTATCAAAGCTGGTGCTGCCGCTGCGCAAAATGGTGTTACCCTTTATATCCACGTTGGCAAAACGGTTGAACTTTACCCGGCTGAGGTAATGCCGGGTGCGGAGTGTTAAGTTGATACGGGGTGTAAAATTGTAAATACCGGATAAAATGGATGTGATGTCGGTAAAATCAACAAAAGCAACAATCGGTTCGTTATTCGTTTCCCTGCCTGCATTGATGATATAATCCGTCTCGCCTTCATGCCGGTGGGAAAAATCCATGGTAAGCCTGTTGCTGAAACGGAAACGAAGGCCCCCCTCCACCGCATGATAATTTTTATTGGGCGCCGAATTGAAAAAATTGGCAACCAATGCAGCGAACCTGACATATAATTTTTTGCGGCTGTCAGTGCTTCCGTTTAAATCCATATAGCCGTAAGAAGGACGCTTTACAAAACGGCGGTAAGCCAGCGGGTCGCCCAGCACAAAATAATCATGCTCTGTTGGAAAGAACCCTGTTGTCAGGCTCACATCCCAGAAGTTTTTGAATATCCAGAACCCCGTTGCTCTTGCAAATGAGCGGTTATAAGCGCCCGGGTTATACATACGGGAATAATAAACATTCAGCCTGTAATTATACTGCAACAGGTTTTTGGTAGGTTTAAAATAATGATACCCGAATGTTGAATTGACTGAAACCTCGTTGGGCGCCTGCAAAAACCCCAGGTCACGGGGATCATACCCTGCCGACTCAATATTACCCGTTACAGAATACTGCCAGTTGCCGCTTACTTTCGCAAAACGGAGGGTGCTGTTGTATCCGTCATAAGAGGTTGTTGAAAATATTTTACTGTACCGGGCCGTACCCCTGACGTTATAAATATTGTTCTTATCAAAAAAACTGAAGTCCAGCGCCGATACGTTGGCATCTGCTGCTGCTGCATTTCTTATCACATTGGTGTTGGTAAAAGTAACGGAGGAACGGCCTTTTAAGGCCTGATCGAAAACCACGATGTTATAATTAGCAAGCGGTTCTGTTTCCACTGTTGAGTCTTTCCCAGTAAGATTGTTTCGAAGTTTTGCATGCATGGGCGAAGTAACAGCATTGAAAATGCCGATACCCAGTTTCTTTTCTGTTCTTCCGGAAAATTTGGTGGCATTGATCAACTGGGTGACTGAAGGGTTTTTGATTATTTCCCATTCAGGGTATATAATTCCAAAATTCCTTATCGCACTATATCCGGACGGAATGGCCCCCACCCTGCGGGAATAAAACAACCCGGCTTTATTGAAAATCTCTGTGCCTTCAGTAAAAAACTGCCTGTTCTCCTGGAACTTTACTTCGTAGGGTGAAAGATTATTGATTACATTATCGGAAACAACCTGACCAAAATCCGGGATCACTGTTGCATCCAGTGTAAAGCTTTCATTGATGCCATATTTTACATCCAGGCCGCCGCTGCCCAGCCATGTTTTGCTGAACCCGGTACCAAGATCAGGTGAACTGCGGAAGCCAGTGGAAACATATGGTGAAAAACTAAGGCGTAATGGCGGCTGTAAATCTTTCAAGCCGGTGTAAGAGCCAAACTGGTTTACAAAACCATTTACCTGCGGGTCCACCGCATTCCAATAGCAGGTTTCATTAGTTCGTCTTATTAAGCGGAGAAACTGTATGCCCCAGTCCTGTAAATCTTTTTTGGCAAAACGGAGCGAAATATAAGGTATCCGCATCTCTACCGTCCAGCCATCTTTTTGCACCTGCACTTTACTTTCCCAAACGGCATCCCAGGTCTTGTCGCCAAAATCGCCGAACCCGCTGCCACCATTTCCCAGGTTCGGGCCCAGGCGGGCATCAGACTGCACATTGGCGGAAGTAACTACAAACTGAAACCCGTTCTGGTTATCATTGTAGGTATCAAAGAAAACAGAGAAGTAGTCCACATCCTTCTGCATTTCTTCATCTCTTGCCGTAAGCTGTTTACGTATCAGGGAGGGGTCATCATACAAATAAGCACCTATATAGATTGCCGAGTTGTCATAAATAACTTTTACGCTTGTTTGTTGAGAAGCAGGTTGCCCCGCTGAAGGATAGTTCTGAATAAAGCCTGTTGCTCCCTCAATACCGGCCCATACAGCATCATCCAGGCTGCCATCAATCTTAGGTGCCTGGTCAGATTTTATAGCCTGTAATATTTTTTCCTGGGAAAATATTGTGCTACAAACCAGCAGTAAGGGTAAACAGATGATTCTTCTCAGCGTCATGTTTCGGTGCAATCAGCAAATATAATGACATGATTCAAGGCAGGAAGGCTGCCGCAAAAAACCGCAGAAGAAAAAATCAGCCCGAAATCTTAGTTCATCCTCTTTTTCAGTGAGTTAACCTGTTCCTGCAGGTCGCTTACCACATTAGATAGTTGTGTCATATCCCAGCGGTTTTGGGTATTTGCCCTTGCAATAACCACCTGCGCCTGCCACATTTCCAGCACCTCGTCAGTATTGATAGTATAGGGATGGTAAACGGGATTATCGCTTACCAGTGTCAGTTTGTTTTTCTGTCTCCCGTTTTTTTGCACCCGTTTGTAAACGATGCCCTCGTTACGGGAAATGACGATACAGGCGGCATTGTTTTTAATTTCTTCCAGATCTCCTATTTTTTCGCCAACAATTACAGAACCGCTTGGTGTGGGCAGCATAGAATCACCAATGATCTCAAAAGCCCGGTAGTTACCCCCCGCCAGCATCGGCAGGGTAAAGGTATTCAGCTCATCTACAAACTCCGGATCGGCATAGCCGGCCAGGTAACCAGCTGCAGCTTTCACCGGTACAAAAGGTATATCCGGTCTCCCGGATGCCAGTTTCATGGCCCGGCGTTTCGCCAGGTAATTGCTTTTATTATCACTCAGGTCCTTCCGCAGTATTTCATCCAGTGTAAGTTTGAAAATATCACACACTACTTCCAGCACATCGATCCGGGGTTCTGCCCTTTCTTCTTCATAGGCACCGAGAAGAGACCGCTTAATGCGTAGTTTCTGGGCAAATTCTTCCTGCGTCCAGCCACGGAGTTTGCGGAGGTATTTCAGGTTTTGATTGGATATAGCCATAACCACTAATTTAGTTAGCTGCAAAATACTAATTAATTTAGAATTACAAAACCTTTTTCTTACTGTATTTTGGATAAGCCGGGAAAAACAAAGATTTTTGTCCCATGGCAAAAAAAGCAAAAGCCTTTCCTAAGAAAAATTCAGCTGCCCCAAAAAAAGAAAAACCGGTTATCCTCATCACCAATGATGACGGCGTAACTGCACCCGGCATCATGAACCTGGTGGAAGCGGTAAAAGATCTCGGCAAAATAGTAGTGGTGGCACCGGATAAACCCCAGTCCGGAATGGGCCATGCCATCACCATCGGGCAGCCGCTCCGGTTGCATAAGATACATTCCATGGAGAATGTGGAGACCTGGAGCTGCACCGGCACCCCGGTTGATTGTGTAAAGCTGGCGGTGGACAAAGTGCTGCACCGCAAACCCGACCTCTGTCTCAGCGGTATCAACCATGGCGCCAATCACAGTATCAATGTTATTTATTCCGGCACCATGTCTGCCGCAGTGGAAGCCGCTATTGAAAGCATCCCTTCAGCCGGTTTCTCATTGCTGGATTACCGGATTGATGCGGACTTTACGGGTGCTAAGAAATATGTCCGCATCATCGTGGAAAAAATGCTGGCCACCAAACTGGATAAGCATACGGTGCTGAATGTAAATATCCCTTCTGTATCTGCAGAGCTGTTAAAAGGGTTTAAGATATGCAAGCAGGCTTATGCCAAGTATGAAGAAGATTTTATTGAACGCAACGACCCGCATGGCCGTCATTATTACTGGCTCACCGGCGAATTTGTGAATTTCGACAAAGGGAAAGATACCGATGTATGGGCGCTGGCCAATAACTATGTAAGTGTAGTACCGGTGCAATTTGACCTGACGAATTACGTTTTGAAAGCTGACCTTGAAAAACGCTGGAAGTAATGATACTTAAAAAAGACAATCTCAGGCTGGGATTATTCCTCGGTCTCATCGGGCCCATCATCGGACTGGTGGTTATTTATTTTATCAGTTTCTCTTCACTCAGTTTTAAAGAATTCCTCGATTATTTTATGCATGACAATAAAGTGATCACGCATGTAGGTACCTTATCGTTACTGGCCAATGCAGTGCTTTTTGCCCTTTATGTTCATTTTGACAAATCCGAAACATTCAAAGGAGTTTTTATTATTACTCTTCTGTATGGCGTTGGAATACTGATATTGAAACTCTTTAATAATTAATTTTTATGCGCCGGGTTGCTGTACTGATATCATCTGCTGTTGCAGTTTATCCTGAGTTTATCGAAGGACACTCTTGTACTTCCGGTATCCCGATGGCTTTCGGGACTGCTGAGCATATTCGGATACCCCACTTGCCACTCACCATACCCCACTTTCCATGAAATACTACGTTATAGCCGGTGAAGCTTCGGGGGATTTGCATGGCAGCAATCTCATCAAAGAACTTCAGCAACTTGACAATGCTGCTGATTTTCGCTGCTGGGGGGGAGATAAAATGGAGGAAACCGGGGCAGCACTGGTAAAGCATTACCGTGAACTCGCCTATATGGGCTTCACAGAAGTGCTGATGAACCTGCGGACCATTCTGCGCAACCTGGTAACCTGCAAAGAAGACATTCTGCAATACAAACCGGATGCACTTATACTTATTGATTATCCGGGTTTCAATCTGCGCATTGCCAGATGGGCAAAGCAGCAGGGGTTAAAAGTCATTTACTACATCTCACCTCAGGTATGGGCATGGAAAGAAAACCGGGTGAAGATGATGAAAGAATGTATTGACAAAATGCTGGTTATTCTTCCGTTTGAAAAAGATTATTATAAAAACAAATGGGGCTGGGAGGTGGATTATGCGGGGCACCCGTTGGTGGAAGAGATTGAGAGAAGTCGGGAGTCCCGACGATCCGCCATAGCGGATGTCGGGTCTGACGACTCTGACGAGTATCAGACTCCGTCAGAGATGCTGACCGCTGCGTCAGCATCGGGAGTCGGAAGTCGGGAGTTATCTGATAAACCAATAATTGCTTTATTACCGGGAAGCAGGAAGCAGGAGATACAAAAGAAACTGCCTGTAATGCTTGAAGTAAGTAAGTCGTTTCCCGATTATCAGTTCATCGTTGCCAAAGCGCCGGGGGTGGATGAAAATTTTTATGATGACATGCTGAGACCTTATTCCAATGTATCTTATGTCGCTAATCAGACTTACGATTTATTGATGCAATCAAAGGCGGCGCTGGTTACTTCCGGTACAGCCACACTTGAGACTGCGCTGTTTGATGTGCCGGAGGTTGTTTGCTACAAAGGCTCCTGGCTCAGCTATCAGATCGGAAAGCGGCTGGTGAATGTGAAATATATTTCACTGGTCAACCTTATCATGGATAAGCTGGTCGTAAAGGAATTGATCCAGGACGATCTGACAGCGGAAAACCTGAAAAAGGAACTGGAAGAGTTGCTGAATAATAATTCCCGGATTGAACAATTAAGAAATGATTACGCAGCGCTGAAACAGTTGTTAAGTGCCGGCGGGAATGCCTCTGCCAAAGCGGCCGCATTGATCTTTCAATTTTTACGTCAGTAATTTAATGGCAAGGATGACCAGGCAGAGGATAAAGATCAGCAGGCTGATGCGGTTGATGCCGTGCATATAACCGATCCATTTGCTTTTTGGCCGGGCCGGGTCTTTTTTCTTCAGGAAGAGATATTCTGCTATTTGGTTCCAGACGCCCATTTTGTAATTGTATCTTTTTACAACAATATTTTGCCTTTAAAGTTGAAAAGCCCCCTGAGGGAGCTTTCATTTTGTGGAGGTTACCGGAGTCGAACCGGTGACCTTTTGCATGCCATGCAAACGCTCTAGCCAGCTGAGCTAAACCCCCTTGCGACTGAAGTAAATAAATCAGATTTCAGGAGTGCAAATATAGCCGCTGGCCCTTTGCGCTCCAAAATAAAAACCTTGTTGTCAGTTGAGAAAACAAATTCGTTCAGGCTATTTCTTTTGCTTTTGACCTTGCCTTTTTTGTAGAATCCCTTATCAGCAATTCCGTCGAAAGCACCCTTGTCTCAAAATCTGTGACCGGCCTTTTGCTTTCTATCAGTTGCAGCAAAAACTGCGTGGCGATCTCCCCCATTTCAAATGCAGGCTGCCGGATAATGGAGAGCGGCGGGTCCAGCAGTTCGGTAAGGTCGGTGTTGGAAAAACCGACAAGGGCCATATCACCCGGTACGGATAATCCCCTGGCCTTAAGTACCCGCAGGCAGCCGGTGGTAAGTTTATCTGCCGCAGCCACTATCGCATCAGGCCTGACAGGTAACCTGAGCAGTTCATCCATAGCCTGCTCCAGTTCTTCGATCAGCATTCCGCCGTGGTTACAGTACCTGATCATGGATTCATTTGCCTCAAAACCATTATCGGTCAGCGCTGCTTTGTATCCCGCCAGTCTTTCCTTTGCAATAGATAAAACAGCTGCATTGGAAAGTGTAGCAATGTTTTTATACCCGTTCTGAATGAGGTGAGCCGTAGCATCATAAGCGCCTTTGTAGTTGTCAACAATCACCTTATGGGTCTTGATCTCATCCACGATGCGGTCAAAGAATACAATGGGCATTCCCTTTTCATGCAGTTCCGTGAAGTAGCTGAAGTCCTTGGTCTCCGCCGACACGGAAACAATCAGGCCATCAATGGAACGGGAGGTCAGGTATTGCAGGTTCAGCAGTTCCCGGCTGAATGATTCACGGCTTTGGGCGATAATGACATTGTAGCCGTGGTCATAGGCAATGGATTCGATGCCATTGATGGTTTGGGAAAAAAAGCTGTTGGCAATTTCACAAACAATCACCCCGATAGAGCGGCTCCTTCTTTCTTTCAGGCTCAGGGCAATAGGATTGGGATGATAATTGATCTTCTCGGCATACTCCAGCACCATTTTTTTGGTCTCGGGGCTGATCTCGTAGCTGTCACGCAATGCCCGGGAAACAGTGGAAGTGGAAAGTCCCAGTGCTTTGGCGATGTCTTTTATGGTTACGGCTTCAAATTTCATTTTTTGAGGGTCTCATGGGGAAATTTAAAGTTACTGATTTAACTGTGAAAACATCCGTCAATGATCACCTTCAAACACTCTCTGAAGAGCATTCAAAAAGTCTTTTTGCTGAATTTTTTCTTCCCGTAAAAACTTCTTTTCAAGGTTGTGTAAATCCTGTATTACTTCCTGAGAGACAAATGCTTGGATGCGACATCGTTGCCGGGAACGATTGCGTAAAAAAATACTTTCAAATTGATTTCCGGGTTACATGTTCTGTGTAGAATTGTTGTGGCTATCCGGAAAAAAATAAACCTTATTGCCTGGTTCCGGTGGCCCGAAGAAAGAAAAATTGCCTGCTGAAAAATGAAAAGATTGCTTTGCCAGACGAATTACGCTATTCCCGGATTTACTCATTATCCTCAAATCTTTCCTGCATCTTTTCAAAAACCGGCTCCGCACATTTCTCCTTCCTGTTTTTGATCCCGGGTCCCGGTAATACCGGCAGCGCCCCACCCCTTGAGAAAAATGTCAGCTCCTTACAGCTGTCAGCGGTTAAAAAAAGTAATCTTTCAGTTGATCTAAAAAAAACCCGATTATGGTCAGATTAGTAAAAACAATCCGGATTTGTCTGCTGATGTTTGCAGCATTCAGTCCTTTCAGCCAGTTGATGGCCCAGGGAAGGGTTATAACAGGCACCGTCACCTCATCCGAAAACAAACAGGGCGTGGCTGGCGTTACGGTTACCGTAAAAGGCGCCAAAACGGCGACCACCACAGATGCCCAGGGAAATTACCGGCTCACTGTGGACAGCAAAGCCACCACACTTGTTTTCTCCAGCGCCTCCTTTATCACTTATGAAGCCGCTATCAACGGCCGCACTGATGTTGATGCGGAGCTGATACTACAGGTCGTGGCCCTCGATGATGTTGTGGTGGTGGGTTATTCCACTATCAAACGAAAAGACCTGACGGGGTCCGTTTCATCCATTAGTTCCAAACAACTGAAAGATTTCCCGCTTTCATCTGCAGCGGAAGCTTTGCAGGGTAAGCTGGCCGGTGTACAGTTAATTTCCTCCGAAGGAGCTCCCGGCGCTGAGATCATTGTAAGGGTAAGGGGCGGCGGCTCTATCACACAGGACAACTCACCGCTTTACATTGTGGATGGTGTGCAGGTAGAAAACGCCTTATCAGTTTTATCACCCCAGGATATTGCCTCTGTGGATGTGCTGAAAGATGCTTCCACCACTGCCATTTACGGAGCAAGGGGCGCCAATGGTGTGGTCATCATCACCACAAAATCCGGCAGAAACGGTAAGACTCAGGTAAACTATAATGGCTCCTACGGCTACAGGCAACTGGCCGAATTCCAGGATGTAATGCAGCCTTACAATTTTGTGCTGTGGCAGTATGAAAGAACCCGCGGAAGTGCAACGGACAGCGCCAGTTTTGCGCAGACCTATGGCACCTACTGGGATACGCTGCAGAGTTATAAAAATGTTCCGGCGGTAAACTGGCAGAAAGAAGTATTTGGAAGAAAAGCAAAATTCTCCACGCATAACGTTTCTGTAAACGGCGGCAATGCTTCTACAACATTCAACCTGAGCCTTACTGCCAACAATGAAGACGGCATACAGATAGAATCCGGTTTTGACAGGAAGATGGTTAATTTTAAAATTGATCACAAAGCTTCTGATAAACTGAGGGTAGGCTTCACCGCCCGCTACCTCGACCAGGAAATCCAGGGTATAGGGACCACCAACAGCGGAACAAGAACAACCAACCGCCTCCGCCACACCATCAATTACCGTCCTTTTGAATTGCCCCGGCCAGGGTTTGGCATTGATGATTTTGACGAAGCTTATTATCTCGCATCTGCCGGCGCTACCAACCCTGTTATTCTTACAGAAGCTGAATACCGGAGACAATACACACAGGCGCTATATCTTACCGGGTATGCCAGCTATAACCTGTTCAAAAATGTTACTGTGAGGTCAACATTCGGATTTGATAATGCAGCTATCAGAACTGACCAGTTTTTCAGCAAAATAACCGGTACTGCCCGCAACTCCGCATCCCTGCCTGTTGCTTCAATTGGGAATCAGAAAAACCATACGCTCAGCAATTCCAATACAGTACAATGGGCCGTTAATAATTATAAGAAACATCATGATATTACTGTGCTTGCAGGTCAGGAAATAGTTGATAGCCGTTCAAAACAAAATAGTACAGAGACCCGCTATTTCCCCGCCGATATTTCGCCTGAAAAAGCGTTAGCCAATATGGGATTAGGCTCTGCACCCACTGGTTCATCCCAGCCGCTTCCTACTTCTTTTGTACAACCTCCATCACGCCTCGCTTCTTTCTTTGGCAGAGCCAGCTATGCTTATGATGATAAATACCTTTTCAATTTTAATATCCGGGTTGACCGCTCTTCTAAATTCAGAACGGACAACGCTTCAGAAACCTTCCCATCAGGCTCATTTGCCTGGAGATTTTCAAGAGAAAAATTTATGGATAAAGCAGGTTGGCTGAATGATGGTAAAATCAGGTTTGGTTTCGGCAATGTTGGTAATAACAGGATTGATAATCTTCTTTACCAGCAATTATATGGTGTAACCGGGCAGTATGCTTTTAACCATTCCATTTTACCGGGTTTTGCACCTATTTCTCTGTCAAACCCTGACCTGAGATGGGAAATAAACACCACCAAAAATTTTGGTATAGACCTGAGCATGTTCAAAAACAGGGTGCAGCTTACCATTGATATTTATAAAAACTCAGCTAAGAATCTTTTATTATCTGTTGCCATTCCGCCTACAACCGGATACACTTCTCAACTACAGAATATCGGCGCCACCTCCAACAGGGGTGTGGAGATACAACTGAATGCCACACCTGTTCAGAAGAAAAACTTCTCCTGGAATTCGAACTTCAATATCTCATTCAATAAAAACAAAGTAGAAAGCCTTGGAGGTATTCAGTCGCAAACAAGAAACTCCGGCTGGCAGGGTTCGGATGGTGTGGACGATTACATCGTTAAAGTAGGAGACCCCGTTGGACAGATGTACGGTTTTGTTACCGATGGATTTTATAAAATAGATGACTTTACTTACAACCCCGCTACTGGTGTTTACACCATCAAACCAGGTATTGCAGCAAATGGTGTGTATGGTGCAGCGCAGCCCGGCTCACTCAAGTGGAAAGACCTGAACGGAGATGGAGTGATTACTGCCGATGGTGACAGGACGATTGTCGGAAACGCCAATCCTGATTTCACCGGCGGATGGACCAACCAGGTTACCTATAAGAATTTTGACTTGTCCGTTTTTGTAAACTTTGTTGTAGGGAATGATATTTATAATGCCAACAAAATAGAATGGACCGATGGCGCTTTCCCCAACCTGAATATGCTCAACATCATGAACCAGCGGTTTACTTATATTAATGCCGCCGGCCAGCGGGTTACTGATCCCACAGAGCTTGCCAAAATGAATGCAGGTGCCAATATATGGACGCCGGTAAGGGTGCAGCGCTGGTGGCTGCACAGTTGGGCCGTTGAGGATGGTTCTTATCTCCGGTTCAATAATATCACCCTCGGTTATTCACTGCCAAAATCTGTGCTGGATAAAATAAAGATCTCCAACTTCCGGATTTATGGCACGGTCAATAACCTTGCAACAATTACCAGCTACTCCGGCTACGACCCGGATGTTACATCCCGCAGAAGCGACCCGCTGACGCCGGGTGTGGACTTTGCTGCATATCCCAGGGCGAGAACCTGGTTAGTGGGTGTAAATGTTACTTTCTAAAAAAAAAAAAACGATTTGGTATGAAAAATAAATTCTTTCAGTCAATAGCAGGCACAGCGGTACTGGCTGCCATCCTGGCCACTGCGGGTTGCAAAAAATATACGGAGGTGGAACCGGTATCACAGTATAGCATACCTCAGGCTTTTTCTGATGTATCAAATGCTTTTACTGCCGTTATCGGTGTGTATGATGAACTACAGGGTGATAATGGCTACGGCATACGTATCAGCATGTATTATCCCTACGATTCCGATGAGGGGATTGTATCAGGCAATATAGACAATGGACGGAGGGGTATTGGCCGGTACCAATTGCTGCTGACCAATGCAGAGCTTACCAATCCTTTTCGACAGCTGTACCGCGGGGTTGAAAAAGCCAATCTGTGTATCGAACAGATTCCACAGATGCCGCAATACAGCAGCGGCTCAGCAACTGACCAGGCGGTATTAAAACGTATGTACGGCGAAGCATTAACATTGCGGGCACAATTCTTATTTCAACTGATGCTGAACTGGGGCGATGTGCCTGCACCGATGGTGCCGGCTTATCAGCAGAGCAACCTGTTCATCCCGAAATCTAACCGGGATTCTGTGTACAACCAGCTGATTGCTGATCTTGCTATAGCCAAAGACCTTCTCCCCTGGAGAACAGATGCAGGCCCGAGAAACGAAAGAATTACCAAAGCTGTGGCAATGGCGCTTCGGGCCAGGATGGCCCTTTTCCGTGGCGGCTATTCCCTTCGCAGCAACGGGCAAATGGAAAGAAGAAGTGATTATCTTACTTATTATAATATCGCCAAACAGGAATGTGAACAACTGATGGCACGCAGGGATCAGCACACACTGAACCCCAACTATGAAAATATCTGGAGGAATGTAACATCATTCATTTACGATCCGCAGGGAGAAATCATCTGGGAGATAGGCGCCGGTGGCGGAAATAGCAACAGCGACAGCCGGATGGGCAACTATGATGGCCCCACGCTGAACAACGCATCAAGATACGGCGCCGGTGGCGGCGGTATTCAAATGCTGCCCAACTTCTTTTATGCATTTGACTCGGTAGATACAAGAAGGGATGTGACCGTTACCCATTACCAGGTTACCAATTCGACAAATATCAAAAGCCAGCGCCGCCTTGGTGAGTTAAACACGGGTAAATACCGCCGTGACTGGAGGGTGCCCCTGCTGCCAGGCACTGTACTGAACGTTGGATACAACTGGAGCATGATACGCTTTTCAGATGTGCTGCTGATGTATGCCGAAGCAGTAAATGAAATAAACAATGGCCCTGATGCCGCAGCTATTGCTGCCTTTGAAGAAGTAAGAAGAAGAGCTTACCGGGGAAACACCGGGCTGATTGGTGTAACGCCGACTACTAAAACAGGATTTTTTGATGCGATAATAAACGAAAGATACCTTGAGTTTGGTCATGAAGGTATCCGCAAATATGACCTGCTCCGCTGGAATTTACTGGCGGCAAAACTGGCTGAAACCCGTACAAAGATCCAGCAGATAAGGGACAGGGTAGCGCCTTATGCCAATGTGCCACAGTATATCTATTACAAAAATATCGGCGAAGAAATTGTGTTCTATACCACTGCGGACAGCACCGGTATCGGTAAACCTTTCTGGAGGCCAACACAGGTTCCTCCTGCCGGCACCACCGGTACTACCCAAATACCTGCCGCCAAGTGGGTAAGAATTGACTGGGCACAGCACCTGACAGCAAATGTAATTGACGGACTTCCGCTGCACCAGGGTATAGCGAGGTTTTTTGTCGCAGGGAAAAGTGAACTGTTTCCCTTTGATGCGGCTGCCATCGCTTCTTACCAGGGGCAACTGCAGCAAAACCCGGGTTACTGACAGATTTTTCTCATGTTAGTTTTTAATAACAAGGCTGTATCTGCGGATGCAGCCTTATTTTCTTAACTCCGTCTGTTAAAAGTAAATGAAGAGAGCAGTATTGATATGGAAATGTCTTCTTGTACTGGTATTACCATCCTGCGGACAACAAAATAAGTTGGCGACGGATCCGCCGGTAAACGAAAAAGCCATTGCTTTTCCCGGCGCTGAAGGCTTTGGAAAATACACTTCCGGTGGCCGCGGAGGCAAGGTGTTTATAGTGAGCAATCTGAAGGATGACGGCGAGGGCAGTTTCAGAAAAGCTGCCACAGCAACCGAACCCCGTATCATCGTATTTGCAGTTTCAGGAACCATTCATTTGGCAAAATCAATTACTATAAAAGGCAATGCAACTATTGCAGGTCAAACTGCGCCGGGCGACGGTATCTGCATTGCCGATAAATCGGTGGGGCTGGGCGGAGATAACATTATTATACGGTATATGCGGTTCCGGCTCGGCGACAAATGGCAGCGGCAGGCAGGTATGGTGGATGGCAGTGGTGGTGAAGATGCGTTTGGCGGTGGCGGCAGAAAACACATCATCATTGACCATTGTACTTTCAGCTGGAGCAATGACGAATGTTTTTCTATTTACAATGGTGATAGTACCACCATTCAGTGGAATATCATTTCAGAGCCGCTAAATTATTCTTATCACTTTGAAGAAGGAGATAAAGACTGGGAACATCATGGTTTTGGAGGCATCTGGGGAGGACGGCACCTTACGGCGCATCATAATTTATTTGCTCATTGCAACAATCGTTGTCCCCGCTTTAACGGCAGCAGGCAGAATATCCCAGAGTTGGCCGATTATGTAAACAATGTTATCTACAACTGGGGAGGAAATAATGTATATGCCGGTGAGGGAGGCGCCTACAACATCGTTAACAATTATTATAAATATGGACCATCCACCAGTAAAAATGTTTTGTACAGGATAGTTAATCCCGGCAAAACAGAAACAATACCTTTCGGCAAATGGTTTGTGAATGGCAATTATGTGGACGGTGCCAAAGATGTTTCAAAAAATAACTGGCTTGGTATTACGATGGGAAACGGCGGAACAGAGGATGATAAAAAGAACAGCATTATTGATAAGCCCCATCCGTCCGAAAACATTCCGCTACAATCTGCCGCTGAAGCTTATGAATCCGTATTGAACCATTCCGGCGCCAGCTACCGGAGGGATACCCTTGATATGAGAATCGTAAACGATGTAAGGAACAGAACGGGTAAAATAATTGACGTACAGGGCGGCTATCCCCATCATTCCCCTTTTGAACTGACCGTAAATGCATGGCCGGATCTGAAATCAGCAACCTCACTCCCCGATACGGATAAAGACGGCATGCCCGATGACTGGGAAAAAAAGAACGGTCTGAACCCTGCAGATGCCGCTGATGCGTCAAAAGTTTCTTTGCATCAATTCTATACCAATATTGAAGTGTATATAAACAGCATTACAAAATGAAAAGATTTCTCCTGCTTCCTGTATTCATCACTCTTGCCGCATTTGCGTGGCCGGAGAAGAAAAAAATAAAAATCTTCCTTGCAGGTGACTCCACCATGAGCATCAAAGAAACAAAAGCTTATCCTGAAACCGGCTGGGGAATGCCGTTTGTTCATTTCTGGGATTCTACGGTAACTGTGGTGAACAAAGCAAAGAACGGACGCAGTACCAAAACTTTTCTCAGCGAAGGATTGTGGAAATCCATTTATGAGGATGCCGGTCCCGGCGATTATGTTTTTATTCAATTCGGGCATAATGATGAAGCAAAAGACAAAGGCGAACGATATGCCACACCGGATACTTTCAGAATGAATTTAACAAGATTTGTAAAAGAAGCAAGATCGAAAGGGGCAACACCTGTTTTATTTACACCCGTCAGCCGCCGCCGGTTTGATACAACAGGAACAGCATTGGAAACACACAAAGAATATTCTTCTTATGTAAAAGAAGTAGCAGCCAAGGAAAATGTTTTTCTTATTGATCTTGATACAAGAAGCAGGGAACTGTACCAGCAAATGGGAAAAAACGATTCCAAATTATTATTTCTTCAGTTAAAACCAGGCGAACATCCCAATTATCCCGATGGTAAAGATGATAATACCCATTTTAATGAACTGGGGGCAAGGCTGATTGCACAATTAGTGCTGAAAGAATTAAAAGGATTGAATATCGAGCTCACTGACCGGGTTTTCATCTCACCCGTAAAAAAATAAATGAGAAGCATCGTATTCATATTTTCATTTCACCTTGCTGTCAACTGTGCAAAAGCACAATCCCTGGCGGGTATTACTGGCAGCCGGGACACTTCATATAATATTACAAACGAATACAACAAACACCTGAAAAATTATCCGACCCTGAAGATCGCAAAAGAATTCTCCTTTCCTTATGTCACGGAAGAGAAAAACATCCTCTATTGCCAGACAAAGGAAAGATCCCTGAAGCTGGATGTCTTTTACCCGACTGAAGTATCAATGAACAAAAGAACGGCCATCCTCTTCCTGCATGGTGGCGGATGGAGAAGCGGTAATAAGGCCATGCATTATCCCCTGTTGCAACAACTGGCAGCACTCGGGTACGTTTGCATCACACCTGAATACCGGCTTTCCACAGAAGCCTTGTACCCCGCGGCCATCCATGATATAAAAACTGCTATCCGCTGGGCCCGGCTGCATGCAAAGGAATACAATATAGATGTGAACCGAATCGTTGCGGCAGGCCATTCAGCCGGTGGTGAACTGGCCGCTTTCATGGGAGCCACAAACGGAATAGAGCAATTTGAAGGAAAGGGTTGCAATAAAAAGATCTCCAGCAGGGTTGATGCGGTGATCGACCTGGATGGCACATTGGCGTTTATCCATCCTGAATCAGGCGAAGGTGATGACAGCAAAAGAATATCAGCCGCCACACATTGGTTTGGCTATTCAAAATCGGAAAACCCGGAGCTATGGAAACAGGCAGCGCCACTTACCCATGCCGGAAAACATACACCTCCGGTTCAATTTATCAACAGCGGCGTGGCAAGGATGCATGCAGGCAGGGAGGATTTTATTACTGTGCTGAACAAACACAGGATATATTCGGAAGTAAAAACACTGGAAGGCTCGCCACATAGTTTTATTCTGTTCAATCCCTGGTTTGATACAACTGTTGTGTACATGGATAAATTCCTGAGAAAGATTTTTTCTGAACAAAGAAAACGGGGCGGTGAAATTATTGTAGCACAGGATGGCAGCGGTGATTACAAAACTGTACAGGCTGCCCTTAATACTGTGCCCGACAACAATAAAAAACCAGTTGCAATCATTATCAAAAAAGGAATTTACAAAGAGAAATTATTTATTGACTCATCGAAACAGTTTGTCAGCCTCATTGGTGAAGACAAACTGAATACAATTCTCACCTGGAATGACCATACAGGAAAAATTGCTCCGAACGGCGATACGATCAATACCCGGACGTCATGGAGTTTCAGGATAAAAGCGAACAATTTTTCTGCAAGGGATATTACATTTCAAAATGATGCGGGTTTTACAGCCGGGCAGGCCGTAGCCGTTGAATCCAACGGCGATAAAGCTGCGTTCATCAACTGCCGTTTCATTGGCAACCAGGATGTGTTATTCACCAACAACGATAAAAGCCGTCAGTATTATGAGAACTGTTATATTGAAGGAACGACGGATTTTATTTTTGGTTCATCCACCGTATGGTTTGAGAAATGCCGGATATACAGCAAGAAAAATTCTCATGTAACAGCTGCATCCACTCCAAAAGAAAAAGAATTTGGTTATGTTTTTAATAATTGTGAGTTGAATGGTGATACATCGCTGCATAATGTCTCTCTTGGAAGGCCCTGGAGGCCTTATGCAGCAGTTGCCTATTTGAATTGTTATTTGGGTGCACACATAAAGGCAGAAGGCTGGAGTGTATGGAACAATAACAATAATCATTTAACTACCCGCTTTGCAGAATATGGGAATTTCGGGCCTTCGGCTGATCTTTCGAAACGGGTAAGCTGGGCAAAAGAATTGACCCTGGAAGATGCAAAGAAATATACGGTAACGAATGTGCTGGGGGGCTGGAACCCCAAACAGCAATAGATTTACAGAAAAGTAATTGTATGCGACCTATCAATACTGCACTGTGTTCCTTTGGTATGAGCGGCTGGGTCTTTCATGCTCCCTTCATTACCACTAACCCCGGGTTTAATTTATATGGCGTATGGGAAAGAACCAAAAACCAGGCGGAGGAAAAATATCCCGGAATAAAAACATTCCGTACACTTGATAGCTTACTGGCTGATGATTATGTTGAATTGGTGATAGTTAATACACCCAGTGTAACTCACTATGAATATGCAAAGCAGGTTATACTGGCCGGTAAACATCTTATCATTGAGAAACCATTTACTGCCACAGCAGCACAGGCACAGGAGCTGATTGATCTGGCAGCGAAAAAGAAAATAAATCTTTCTGTTTATCAGAACCGGCGCTACGACAGTGATTACAGATCAGTAAAGAAAGTTTTGGATGAAGGGTGGGTGGGAAAAATAGTAGAGGCAGAAATCCGCTACGACAGGTATGTGCCGGAGCTTAGTTATAAAGTACATAAAGAAACCCCTACCCCCGCTGTTGGGGCATTGTATGATTTGGGCTCGCATCTTATTGACCAGGCTTTACAATTATTCGAAATGCCGCTGGCAGTATTTGCCGATATGACTATCAATCGTCCCGGTTCAGAAGTTGATGACTATTTTGACCTGAAGCTGTTTTATCCATCACACAGAGTAACTCTGAAATCAAGTTATTATGTACGGGAAGCAATGCCAGGTTACCAAATTCATGGTACGCATGGCTCATTCATCAAACATAAAACAGATGTACAGGAAACGGACCTGTTAGCGAATAAAAAACCGGGCGGAGATGATTGGGGAACAGAACCGGAATCGCAAAGTGGCTTATTGCATACAGAGAAAAATGGTAAAATTATAAAAGAATATGTACAATCATTGCGGGGCAACTATGGCGATTACTATCAGGGTATCTATAATTCGATCCGCAACAACAGCGATGTTCCGGTTTCCGGCGAAGATGGGATGAAAGTGATACAGGTGATAGAGGCAGCAATAAAGAGCAATAAAGAAAAGAGAGTAATTGAGTTATGAGGAATGTATTAACCATACTGGCTTTACTTTCTTTCGAAACCGGATTGGGCCAAACTATTTCCAAAGTATGGGTGGCTGATAATGGCAATGGCACTTACAAGAACCCTGTCATCCATGCCGACTACAGCGACCCGGATGCCATAAGAGCGGGTGATGATTATTATATGACGGCTTCTTCCTTTAATCATGTTCCTGGTTTGCCGATCCTCCATTCAAAAGACCTGGTGAACTGGACATTGATCGGTCATGCATTGAAAAAACAAATACCTGAAGAACATTTTAATAAAGTACAGCATGGAGGCGGTGTATGGGCACCGAGCATCCGTTATCATAGCAATGAATTCTATATCTATTATCCCGATCCTGATTTTGGGATTTATCTGACTAAAGCAAAAAATATTCTTGGCCCCTGGGGCGAACCCGTTATGGTAGAAGCCGGTAAAGGATTGATCGACCCCTGCCCTCTCTGGGACACGGATGGAAAAGTATATCTCGTTCATGCTTATGCAGGCAGCCGTGCCGGCATCAAATCAATTATTGTCGTAAAAGAATTGAATAAGGAAGGAACAAAAGTCATCAGCGATGCGGTGATGGTTTATGACGGGCATGAACTGGACCCTACGATCGAAGGACCGAAGTTTTATAAACGTAATGGCTGGTATTACATCTTCGCTCCGGCAGGCGGAGTAAGTACAGGATGGCAAACAATATTGAGAAGTAAAAATGTGTATGGCCCCTATGAAAGAAAAGTGGTGATGGACCAGGGCAATACTCCTGTTAATGGCCCGCACCAGGGAGCATGGGTAGATACAAAGACCGGTGAAGACTGGTTCCTGCATTTCCAGGACAAAGATGCTTATGGAAGAGTGGTTCATTTGCAACCCATGAAATGGGTGAATGACTGGCCGGTGATCGGAGAAGATAAGGATGGCGATGGAAAGGGTGAACCTGTAATAACTTATAAAAAACCAAACGTAGGAAAAACATATCCTATCGCAACTGTTGCAGACAGCGATGAGTTCAACTCCTCTGAAATGGGTTTGCAATGGCAATGGCAGGCGAATCCGCAGGAAGGATGGGCCTTCCCTACTCCGTCGGGCTCGTTGAGAATGTTCTCGGTTTACCAACCCGATTCTATCAAAAATTTATGGAGCATTCCGAATATCCTTGGACAAAAAATACCCATTAATGAATTCAGTGTCACTGCTCAAATTACTTTCAATCCGCGACTGGAGGGAGAAAAAATTGGATTGATCATTCATGGCACCGACTATGCTTATATCAGTGTTGTTAAAAAATCGGATGGTAATTATTTCTCATTTAGTGTATGTAAAAATGCAGATAAAGGAGGCGAAGAAATTGACAACACCGAATTTGGGAAAATTGGTAATGCGGATCTTTACCAGCGTAAACCAAACGAAGCAAGAATATACTTGCGTGTGGAAGTGAGGAAAGGTGGTATCTGCGAATTCTCTTATAGCAGAGACGGCAATCTTTGGGTTATGATTCCGGAGAAATTAATCGCCAAACCCGGACGATGGGTAGGAGCAAAAGTTGGTTTATTCTGTACAAGACCAGTGAAGACAAATGATGCAGGTTACGCCGATATTGATTGGATCAGAATCGAACCGCCCGATAAATAATTAACTAAAAACAGCTATATGGAACGTCGCAGGTTTTTGGGCTACACCGCTGCTGCGGGTGCCTCATTGATGCTAAATCCATTTGAGTCTTTTGCTTACAGTGGCACAAAGAACCGGCTTGCTTTGGTGGGAACCGGTCATCGCGGCTCGAGCTTTTGGGGAAATGCTTTGAACAATAGTTTCAAAGATGTAGTGGAATTTGTCGGTCTCTGCGATATCAATCCCGGAAGGATGGCTTTTGTAAAAAGCATGATGAAAGTGGATTGCCCCACTTTCTCCAACTTCGAACAAATGCTGCGGGAAACAAAACCCGATTATGTGATCGTGGCAACAGTAGATTCAACGCACGATGAATTGATTGTAAAAGCGCTGGATATGGGTTTCAATGTCATCACCGAAAAACCGATGACAACCGATGAAGACAAGTGCAAACGAATACTTGATGCAGAGAAAAGATCAGGAAAGAAAGTAGTAGTAGCCTTTAATTATCGTCATAGTGTGCATGCCATGCAATTGAAAGAGCTACTGGCTACACAAAGAATAGGGAAAATTACATCGGTTGACTTCAACTGGTACCTGAATGTATTTCACGGCGCCGATTATTTCCGCCGCTGGCATGGCCGGATGAATAAAGGCGGTTCCCTGTGGATACATAAAGCCACGCATCATTTTGACCTGCTGAACTGGTGGCTGAATAGCGAACCGGTTGAAGTAAGTGCCTATGGTGCACTGGAACATTATGGAAAAAATAATTCATTCCGTGGAACGAAATGCAGGGGTTGCGAACATAAGGAAAAATGCAAATTTTACTGGGACATAAATAAAGACCAGCGGCTGGTGGATTTGTACGTAAAAAATGAACAGCACGATGGATATATAAGAGATGGCTGTGTGTGGAGCAATGAAATTGATATTTATGATAAGATGAGTGCACAGATAGTATATGCGAACGGAGTCATCGTCAATTATTCACTCACTACCTACTCTCCCTATGAAGGCTGGCAGATCGCCTTTAACGGGACCGCTGGCAGAATAGAAACCTGGGAAGATATTCCCTACCTGCAAAAAACAGCGGATGACCAGGCCAACCGGCATGCGATGGAGATGAGTAATGCGGATGATGCCATTCCCGGTGAGTTCCGGGAGATCATGGTGATGGACAATTTTGCAAAGAATTACGAAATATTCACTACCCCTAAAATAAAAGGTGGGCACGGCGGCGGTGATATCAGGATGCAGCGAAGGATTTTTGTTGATACAAACGATAACCCGCATCATGTAATGGCCGGCACAAGGGAAGGCGCTATGTCAATACTTATTGGTATAGCTGCCAGAAAAAGTATTAAATTAAAAAGGGCGGTGAAGATTAGTGAGCTGACCGACCTTGTACCAATGGTCAAAAGATTTTAATATGAAGAAAATTATTTTACCTGCACTGTTATTTTTACCGGCATTGTTCATTCATGCCCAAAGCAAACAGGAAAAGGCAGTCAACGTTGCCGTGGAGAAACTGCGAGCAGCAATGATTAATGCCAACAAACCAGAACTGGAAAACTTAGTTACTGAAAAACTCAGTTATGGTCACAGCGGTGGCGCAGTGGACGATAAAAAAACATTCGTTGAAAAAATTGTAAGCGGCCAATCAGATTTTGTGAGCATTGATTTAACAGAACAAACCATCAGCATCAGCGGGAAGGCGGCCATTGTTCGCCATATTCTTAAAGCAAAAACAAATGATGGCGGCAAACCGGGCGATGTATATCTGAGGATATTGCTGGTCTGGCAAAAACAGGCCGGAAAATGGAAATTACTGGTTAGGCAGGCGGTGAGGGTGTGAGTCGTTAGTCCTGGGTCAGAAATCAATAGCCACCACGATTCTTAAGACTATGGAAAGTTGTAAAATCAAATGATTTTTTCCTGATTCCGGACTAAGATCTCATGACTAAGGACTGAGTTCGTTCCCGGCAACGATTGCGTAAAAAAATGGCCGCAATTCGTTGATTAACAGCCAATATCTGGTTAGACTTGTATAACGAAAAAGCTTTCAAAAGAATGTTTGCCTGATGAGGAAATTACTATTTATACTAAGCCTCCTTACAACCGGTATGAGTTCCTTTGCTCAACAGGTAAAATTGCCGGTAATCATAGCTCCCAAGTTTAAAAAAGACACGGTAAACATCGCAAAATCCGGCGCTGTTTCCGATGGGCATACGATCAACACAAAAAGTATCAATGCCGCTATTGATGCACAGACAAAAAAAGGCGGCGGTGTTGTTTTGATTCCTGCAGGACTATGGCTGACGGGGCCAATAGTTTTGAAAAGCAATATCAATCTTCACTTAGCTGCCGGAGCAACGTTATTGTTCACCAAAGATTTTAATGAGTATCCGTTAGTGCAGGCCAACTGGGAAGGTTTACCTCAAATGAGAAACCAGTCGCCTATTTCTGCAACCGGTGCCACCAACATTGCCATCACCGGTAAAGGAATAATAGACGGCAATGGTGATGCCTGGCGTATGGTAAAAAAAGACAAGCTGAATGAAACACAATGGAAAAAACTGATTTCTTCCGGTGGTGTGCTGGGTGATGATAAAAAAACATGGTACCCTTCGGAGAAGTCGCTGAAAGGCTCAAAGATGCCTCCCAATCCTGGTCAGATAACTGCTGACAGGGATGCCGCTTCTTATGAAAGCATCAAAGACTTTCTCCGTCCCAATCTTCTGTTACTTACTAACTGCAAATATATTTTGCTTGAAGGTGTTACGTTTCAAAATTCAGCCGCATGGTGTTTACATCCATTAATGAGTGAACATTTGACCATAAGAAACATTTCGGTAAAAAATCCCTGGTATGCTCAGAACGGCGATGGAATTGATGTGGAGAGCTGCAAAAATATTCTGATTGAAAATTCAATATTTGATGTGGGTGATGATGCACTCTGCATAAAAAGCGGCCGGGATGCGGAAGGAAGAAAAAGGGGAATGCCGACGGAAAATGTAATTATTCGTGGCTGTACAGTATATGCCTCACATGGCGGGTTTGTGATTGGCAGCGAAATGAGCGGAGGGGCAAGGAATATTCATGTAAGCAACTGTACATTCATCGGCACCGATATTGGTCTTCGTTTTAAAACCACCCGGGGAAGAGGTGGTGTGGTAGAGAATATCTTTATCAAAGACATATACATGAAAGATATTCCCGGCGAAGCTATACTGTTTGATATGTATTATGCAGCCAAAGACCCGATCCCTCTGGCAGGCGAAAAAAGAGAATTACCCAAGGTGGAATTCAAACCGGTGGATGAGACCACCCCGGTCTTCAGGAACTTTCATATCAGCAATGTGTATTGCAATGGGGCGGAGAAAGGCGTTTTCATAAGGGGCATTCCGGAAATGCATGTAAAAGACATTGTGCTGGAGAATATGGTGCTGCAGGCCAATAAGGGAATTGATGTGCAGGAAGCTACCGGTATCACATTTAAGAATATAAAAGTGATCAGCAAAGAGACCAACCCGGTGATTGATATTGTGCAAAGCGATAAACTCGTATTCGACAACATCACTTATAAGGACGGGGCCGGGCTGCTGTTCCGCATCAGCGGCGACAGAAGCAGCAATATCAGCATAAAGAATACAGATGCATCAAAAGCGAAAGAAAAGATCAGTTATGAATTAGGGGCATCTGAAAAATCAGTTTCCATTAAATGAGAAAGCTATTTTTAATACTAATCCTGTTCTGTTCAATCAGTGCAAGTGCACAACAGAAACCGCTATCACAGCAAGTAGCTGTTACTGTAATGAACATCTGGAAAGATTCCTTTTCACTGGATGGTAAAAAAGCAGGCTGGAGTTATGACATGGGTGTGATCCTGAAAGGCTTTGAAGGCATCTGGATGAACACCGGCGATGTGACTTATTACAATTACATCCTGAAAATGATGGATTTTTTTGTGCAGGACGATGGTAATATTAAATCATACAGGCCGGATGAATATAATATTGACCATATCAACAACGGCAAATTGGTATTGCTGCTGTACCGGGTAACAGGAAAAGAGAAATATAAAAAAGCAGCTCACATTTTACGAAACCAGTTGCGGACACATCCCCGCACCAACGAAGGCGGCTTCTGGCATAAAAAAATTTATCCTTACCAGATGTGGCTTGATGGATTGTATATGGGAGCCCCGTTTTATGCAGAGTATGCCATGCTTTTTCATGAAGACACATCGTTCAATGATATAGCCAACCAGTTCATCTGGATGGAGAAACATGCAAGAGATGCAAAGACAGGCCTGCTTTATCATGGATGGGATGAAAGCAAACAACAACAATGGGCCGATAAAGAAACCGGGCTCTCGCCTCATTTTTGGGCAAGGGCCATGGGCTGGTACAGCGATGCGCTGGTGGATGCGCTGGATTATTTTCCGGTTAATCATCCAAAAAGAAAAGCTTTGACTGATATCCTGAACCGCCTCGTAAATGCGTTGGAAAAACAGCAGGATGCAGCTACAGGACTTTGGTATGATGTAATGAATTATAACGGGCCGGGGAAAGAAAAAAATTATTTTGAAGCATCCGCTGCCTGCCAGTTTGTATATGCCATTTCAAAAGGCGTAAGAAAAGGATACCTGCCTGCATCAAAAATTGCCATTGCCAGAAAAGGGTATGATGGAATTATAAAAAAGTTTATTAAAGAAGATAATGGTCAAACAAACCTGCATGGTACGGTAAAAGTGAGTGGCCTTGGCGGCAATCCCTACCGTGACGGAAGCTTTGAGTATTACATGCGGGAACCTGTGATTGTAAACGACCCCAAAGGCATCGGTGCATTTCTGCTGGCAAGCTATGAAATGGAAAGACTACCGGCAATGGGAACCGGCAATGGCAGAACTGTTTTACTGGACCGCTGGTTCAACAGCGAGAAAAGAAAAGATGTAACCGGTATGGAAGTCTACTGGCATTATGTGTGGGAGGAAAGAAGTCATCCGGGATTTTATACACTGGGAAATATTTTTGAAACCCACGGTGCAAGACTGGCTTCACTGGATGTGGCGCCAACAGCAGTTAACCTCAAAAATGCTTCGGTGTATATTATTGTTGACCCTGACCATGTAAAAGACAATCCGAAACCGAATTATGTTTCTGCAAAAGATGTAAAAGTAATTTCTGATTGGGTAAAAGCAGGTGGTACATTATTGTTGATGGCAAATGACAGTAATAACTGCGAGCTAAAGAAATTTAATGACCTGGCAGGCGCATTTGGAATAAAATTCACCGACAAGAGCATTAACATGGTGAAGAATGACCAGTTTGAACAGGGTGAAGTGTCCCCCGCAATTGATACAATCAACTTTATTTTCAGAACTACTACTAAAATGTTTCTGAAAGAGCTAAGTGTACTTAGCGTAAAAGCACCAGCTGTAGAAATGCTTACGAAAGATTCCTATAGCATAGTAGCTACGGCCCGATATGGTAAAGGAAAAGTGTTTGCCGTTGGCGACCCATGGCTGTATAATGAATATGTGGATGGGAGAAAGTTGCCGGCTGAATATGAAAATTATAAAGCCGCAAAAGATTTAGTTAAATGGCTATTAAGCTCCGGGCCACTGGATTGGAGTAAGTAGATGAAAAGATTATTTACCATATTATCTCACTTATTACTGATAACAGCACTATCAGCACAAAATAAAATTATTGTCGCTGGCGATGGCAGCGGCGATTTTAAAACCATTCAGGGCGCCATCAACAGTCTGCCGGATTCGTCAACCACATCCAGAACAATATTTATTAAAAAAGGTACTTACGCTGAAAAAATCTATATCGAAAAAGCGAACATCCTTTTTGAAGGAGAGGACCGGGAGGGCACTATCATCATTGCTTCCATTGCAAGGGATGAATGGCGCTGCGGACATACAGATGACTGGGGCGTGGCCACTATGAATATCGGCGCCAGTGATATTACATTGAAAAACCTCACTATCACCAATAACTATGGTTTTGATTTTAAAGAAAGGACTATTTGGTGTGCTGGTGATACTTCGAAGAACAAAGAAAGAAAACTGAGAAAGGATGGTCACCAGATGGCCTTACGGACAATGAACATGGCGACAAGGCTCAAAGCCGTCAACTGCCGCTTCCGTTCTTTTGGAGGTGATACGGTTAGTCCGTGGGAAACCATGAACGGCATGTGGTACTTCAAAGATTGCATCATGGAAGGCGGTGTCGATTTTTATTGTCCGAGAGGCTGGGCATGGGCAGAAAATTGTGAGTTCATTACACACACCGGCCCCGCTGCAATCTGGCATGATGGTTCAGGAAACATTGACTCAAAAACGGTGCTTGTGAACTGCAGGTTCAAAGGCTTTGATGGTTTTATGCTGGGCCGTTATCATCGTGAAGCGCAGTTTTATCTTATCAATTGCTTATTTGCAAAGAATATGAAAGATGCACCCATTTACCGGGTGCCAACAAATAATATTATCAACTGGGGGGAACGTATTTATTATTATAACTGTAAAAGAGAAGGCGGTAATGATTTTGCGTGGTATAAAAATAATTTACCGGCCGGTGCGGAAGCAAAAGATATAACGGTGAGTTGGGTGTTTGGCGAAAGATGGAAACCTGAATAGGAACACGGACGCCGTCGGACAAAGCCTTTGGCGTCGGACGATGACGCTGATTGAACGGATTAAAACGTATTTGTTTGCATTGAAACGACCATCCCCTCCCCGGAAGGGCGAACCAGGGAAAATCAAATGCTTTGAGAAACGGGGGTGGGTCGGCCCGGTAGCGAACCAGACGATGAAGAGTGCGACGCAACGAAGATGACAGAAGCACTGCGCCGGGGCAATTAAAAAGTCATTATGCAATTATCTAAAAATATCATCGGAAAAACTGCTCAACAACCAGTATTGCAAATACCGGATGAAAAAATATTTGAACTCCCGGAAAAAGTATTGCAGTTCGGCACCGGTGTATTGCTGCGGGCACTGCCTGATTATTTTATTGACAAAGCTAATAAGCAGGGCCTTTTCAATGGACGAATTGTTGTTGTGAAATCTACCGACAGCGACAGCAGCGCTTTTGATAAGCAGGATGGATTGTACACTATTTGTGTACGGGGTGTGGAAAATGGAAATATGGTAGAAGAAAATATCATCAACGCCTCCATCAGCCGGGTGCTTGGCGCTAAAACAGAATGGCAACGTATACTGGAATGTGCCCACAACCCGCAACTGAAAATTATTATTTCCAATACAACAGAAGTAGGAATACAATTAGTGGATGATAATATCAACAACGAACCGCCTGTTTCATTTCCCGGTAAATTATTAGCCTTCCTGTTTGAAAGGTTCAAAGCATTTAATGGAAGCAAAGAAAGCGGAATGGTGATTGTGCCTACTGAACTGATAACAGATAATGGCTCCAGATTAGAAAGCATTGTGCTGGAACTGGCCCACCGCAATAACCTGGATTTTAAATTCATTGAATGGCTGGAGAACCAGAATACATTTTGTAATTCATTAGTTGACCGGATTGTTCCCGGCAAACCCAATGCTGCCGATACAAAGAAATTAGAATCAGAACTTGGATATGAAGATGAATTGCTGACTATGAGTGAAGTGTTCCGGCTCTGGGCCATTGAAGGTGACGAAAGGGTGAAAGGTATCTTATCATTCTGCAGGGCGGATGAAGCTGTTGTTATTACGCCGGATATAACCTTGTTCAAAGAGCTCAAATTACGGTTGCTTAACGGCACCCATACTTTTAACTGCGGTACTGCATTTCTCAGCGGGTTCAATATTACAAGAGAAGCCATCACACACCCGGTGTATGGCCGGTTCACCAAAGAACTGATGCATTCAGAAATTGCGCCTGCCATCCCCTTTCCTATTGACAAAAAAGTAAAGGAAGATTTTGCCAACAGCACATTTGAACGTTTTTGCAATCCCTTCATTGACCACCAGTGGCAAAGTATCACGGTACAGTACACTTCCAAGATGAAGATGCGCAACATACCACTGCTGCAGCGGCATTATGAACTGAACAGTACGGCACCAATGCATATGGCAACAGGTTTTGCAGCTTATCTTCTTTACATGAAAGTAACCAGGAAAGCGGGTAATAAATATTACGCTGAACGAAGCGGTCCCGATAGCTATCGGGAAGAATATGAAATAAAAGACGATGCTGCAGAGTACTTTTACAATATATGGAGCAACAGCAGTGCAGACAAAGTAGCCGCAGCAGTAACGGGTAATGAAGAATTATGGGAATCAGACTTAGCAAAACTTCCCGGTTTCCTGCAGGCGGTGCAGGAACAATTGCAGGAAATGATAACAAAAGGTGTCTTATCAACTGTTGAACAGTTAGAAAATAAAAAAAATACGGCGTGAAGCAACGGGTTTTAAAAGTAAATGCAAAGGATAACGTAATTGTAGCCTTAGCCAATCTCTCCGGGGGAGATACCATTTCTTTTGAAGGAACTGATTATATTTTACAGGAAGATATTCCCGCCAAGCATAAATTCTTTATGCAGGATATGAAAGCCGGCGACGAAATCATCATGTATGGCGTATTGGTAGGCAAAGCGCAGAAAGATGCAGCGAAAGGAAGCCGGATGAGCACTGAAAATACCAAACATGCGGCCCAGCCTTATGACTGGCGCAATGCAAAGTTTGAATGGCATGCGCCGGATATTTCAAAGTTCAGGGGAAGGACATTCAACGGCTATCACCGCAACGATGGGAGAGTGGGTACTGCCAACTACTGGTTATTTATACCAACTGTTTTTTGTGAGAACAGGAATTTAGATGTTATCCGTGAAGCGATGCACAATGAACTGGGCTATGCAGTAACGGATAAATACAAACAATACACTCATCAGTTACTGAAAGCACATGCAAATGGTGAATCATTGGAAACTATTGACCTCTCCCCTTCATCCAACGGCCAACACCGGCCATTTAAAAACGTAGATGGAATAAAATTTTTGAATCATCAGGGTGGTTGTGGCGGTATAAGACAAGATGCTGCGATACTTAGCAAACTACTGGCTGCTTATGCTCACCATCCGAATGTGGGTGGGGTAACGGTACTTAGCTTAGGTTGTCAGAATTTACAGGTGCAGGATTTTAAAAACGACCTGAAAGCCCACAACCCAATTTTTGATAAGCCTCTTTATATTTTTGAACAACAACAATCACAAAGCGAGGAACAACTGATTGCAGAGGCAATCCGGAAAACAATTGAAGGGCTTATTGAAATAAATAAACTGGAAAGAAAGCCTGCAGCACTGGACAAACTATGTATCGGTGTAAAATGCGGCGGTAGTGATGGTTTCAGCGGCATCTCTGCCAATCCGTCTGTAGGTTATTGTTCTGATCTTGTTGTGGCGCTTGGCGGAAAAGTATTGCTGGCCGAGTTTCCTGAGCTCTGCGGTGTGGAGCAGGAACTGGTTGACCGTTCCGTAAATGAAGCAACCGCCCGCAAGTTTATGCGCCTGATGAAAAGTTATGATGAGATAGTGACCAATGCAGGTTCCAGCTTTTCCATGAATCCTTCTCCCGGTAATATTAAAGACGGTTTGATAACCGATGCAATGAAAAGCGCCGGCGCTGCAAAGAAAGGAGGCACATCACCGGTGGTGGATGTGCTGGATTATACTGAGCCTGTAACAAAACCCGGGTTAAGTTTGGTTTGTACTCCCGGCAATGATGTAGAAGCAACAACAGGGAAAGCCGCCAGTGGGGCGACACTTATTTTATTTACAACGGGGTTGGGAACGCCAACCGGAAACCCTGTTTGTCCCACCATCAAAGTAAGCACCAACAGCAACCTGACAAAGAGGATGAATGATATTATAGATATTGACTGCGGCCCGGTGATTGAAGGGGAAAAAACAATTCAGCAGATGGGGGAAGAAATTCTGGAATACTGTATCAAAGCCGCCAGTGGTGAAGTGATACCGAAAGCGGTGCAACTGAACCAGGATGATTTTATTCCGTGGAAGAGGGGAGTGAGTTTGTAACCCCCTGTCCCCCTAAAGGGGAGACCCAGATCAAAGAGTCTAATTTATTTAGGTAAATAGATTAAAACAGAGAGTGCTTACCCCGGAGGGGGTAAAATGTGAATAGCACCGGGTTTTAACCCGGTGTGTGAGTGATAAAATATTTCAGAACCCCGTAGGGGTTCAACATGGAGGTAAAAGGATGGTTTAATAAAGAGTTAGTTTGAGATGCCTCCTTCGTTGGCATGACAAATTCGGAGAAACATCATCGTATCCGAATTTGCTGAATAGCGAACAGAACGTACAAGAGTGCGATGCAACGGAAGATGATAGTAGTACAGGTGTTGGGTACATAATATAAAAGAGATTGTATGAAAAAATTCTTAGATCAAAATTTTTTGCTGACCAATGCAACAGCAGAGAGGTTGTACCATGAGTATGCCAAGGACATGCCCATTATTGATTATCATAATCACCTGCCCCCAAATGAAGTGGCGGAGGATAAAAGTTTTGAGAACATAACAAAGGTATGGCTGAATGGCGATCATTATAAATGGAGGGCCATGCGTACCAATGGGGTGGAAGAAGCATACATCACCGGTGAAAAAAGCGATTGGGAAAAATTCAGGGCATGGGCGGCGACAGTTCCTTATACATTAAGAAATCCGTTGTACCACTGGACGCATCTGGAACTGCAACGCTATTTTGACATCAGCGATATACTGAATGCAGATACGGCAAAAAAAGTGTATGATGAAACATCTGCAAAGCTTCAAACAAAAGAATTTAGAGTAAAAGGTTTGCTGGAGAAGATGAATGTAAAACTGATTTGTACAACAGACGATCCTGTTGATGATCTTCAGTACCACCAACAAATAAGGAATAGCAATTGGAAAGTAAAGGTCTTGCCGGCTTTCCGTCCTGATAAGGCGATGAATGTGGATGATGTCAATACATTTAATAATTATCTTACTGGTTTGGAAAAAGCAGCGGATATTTCAATCAGCACTTATAATGATTACGTTGCTGCATTGAAGAAACGCCATGATTATTTTGTAACCAACAGCTGTACTGTCAGCGACCATGGGCTGGAAGAAGTATATGCAGAAGACTATACAACAACAGAAATTGCAGGCATCTTCGCCAAAATAAGAAGCGGCGGTGCCTTATCACCGGAGGAAAACCGCAAATTCAAATCAGCCATGCTGGTGACATTTGCAGAATGGGATTGGGAAAAAGGTTTTGTGCAGCAATACCATCTCGGCGCTTTACGGAACAACAACAGCCGGATGCTCAAGCAACTGGGCCCCGACACCGGCTGGGACAGCATTGGTGATTTTTCACAGGCAAAATCACTTGCAAAATTCCTGAACCGGCTTGATGCGAATAATACACTGACGAAAACTATTATTTACAACCTGAACCCTGCCGATAATGAACTCTTTGCCACGATGGTTGGCAACTTTAATGATGGCACAGCGGCAGGAAAAGTGCAGTGGGGTTCTTCCTGGTGGTTCCTCGACCAGAAAGACGGCATGACCAGGCAGATCAATGCACTCAGTAATATGGGCTTGCTCAGCCGGTTCATTGGAATGCTTACAGACAGCCGTTCATTCCTCTCCTTTCCGCGGCATGAATATTTCAGAAGATTGTTGTGTAACTTGTTTGGTGAGGAAATAGAGGCCGGCGAATTACCCAATGATATTGAATGGGTGGGCAAGGTGATACAGGACATCTGTTTTAACAATGCAAAGAATTATTTTAACTGGCAACATATTGATGAACCAACCAAAACGACAGCAAAAGCATAATGGAAATCAGATTTCAAAACAGTCCGGAAGAAGCCAGGCAAATGGATACGGAACAGCTCCGTAAAAATTTCCTGTTGCAGAACCTGATGCAGGATGATACAATTCAGTTAGTGTATTCACATTACGACAGGGTGATCGTTGGCGGGGCAAAGCCAACCAATAAAACTTTATCTCTCTCCAACCACCCGGAATTGAGAGCGGAATATTTTTTAGAACGAAGAGAGCTGGGTGTAATTAATGTGGGAGGAGAGGGAGTGGTTATTGCTGATGGAAAAGAGTTTGGCATTGATAAACTGGGCTGTGTATATCTCGGTAAAGGAACGAAGCAGGTAAAATTCAGGAGCCGGAGTAAAAAAGACCCTGCGGTCTTTTATTTATTATCTGTACCGGCCCATCATAAATATCCCAACCGGATGATGATAAAAGAAAAGGCATCGCCGGTAAATCTTGGCGATGTTACCACCTCCAATAAAAGAACCATCTATAAATACATTCATTTGGATGGGATCAAAAGCTGTCAGCTGGTGATGGGGTTAACTGTATTGGAGAGCGGTAGTGTGTGGAATTCTGTTCCTCCGCATACGCATACAAGGCGGATGGAAGTGTATTTTTATTTTGATGTACCCGATCAGCACCGTGTATTTCATTTCATGGGGCAGCCACAGGAAACAAGACATATTGTGATGGGCAATCATGAAGCGGTCATCTCAGCACCATGGAGCATGCATTTTGGTTGCGGGACTTCCGGCTATGGGTTCATCTGGGGTATGGCCGGGGAAAACCAGGTGTTCACAGATATTGACCCGGCGCCCGTAGCCACCCTACAGTAATGGGAATGCCGATGATACTGATGTAACTGAAAAACGGATTTTATGGATTTGCTGCATAAGGAAATTACAGATAAATATTAAAGGTCATTTATACTGATCCTAATGTTTAGGGTATGGTTTTTTAGAAAAAGTGTATGAGAATCCGCTTTTTCATGAGCGGTCAAAAACGGGGTTGAGGGTAATAAAATAGATGGCCATTTAAGTTCAGTACGACGGACTGCAGGCAGGTGAATACTATGCTGATCTACTTGTTGAGGATTTGATTATACTGAGCTAAAGGGAGCTGAAACAATAATAGAGGAGCATGAGCACCCATTAATAAATTATTCAAAAGCCACCGGTAAAGGAGCAGGGTAACTTTTGAATTTTGGGAAGAAACCTCAATGTAAAAGAAAAGTGTTTTAAAACATCAATAAAAATCAGCGCTAAACCGCCTGATCAGCGTTATCAGCGTTCCTCTACCAATGGGCAAGGTATTTTGTTTTGGAGAATTGTTGCTGCGGATGTCGCCTTCGTTGCAAGGCCAATGGATGCATGATGCAAACACCGCTGTATATCTAGGCGGAGCAGAGTTAAATGTTGCCAGTGCCCTCGGCAAATGGGGTATCCCGTCTAAATACTGTACCGCCCTGCCCGATACGTATTTATCGGAAGAGATCATCCATGAACTTCAGGCAAAAAATATTGATACTTCGGCTGTCCGCTTATCGGGTAGCCGGATCGGGATTTATTATTTACCCCAGGGAACTGACCTGAATAATGCCGGTGTTATCTATGACAGGGCCCATTCATCTTTTGCAGAACTGGAGCCGGGCATGATCAACTGGGATGATACGTTAAAAGACTGCACCTGGTTTCATTTCAGCGCCATCAGCCCGGCATTGAATGAGAATTCAGCTGCCGTATGCAAGGAAGCATTACAAGAAGCCACTGCAAAGGGGTTGACTATCTCGGTTGACCTGAACTATCGTTCCAAACTCTGGCAATATGGAAAACAACCATCGGATATAATGCCGGAACTGCTTCAATACTGTCAGGTGGTTATGGGGAATGTGTGGGCAGCAGAATATTTACTCGGCATTGCCTCCACTATAAAAGAAAGCAGGGGCAGATCAAAGGCTGAATTGACCGAGGCCGCTGGAAAAAGCATGAAACAAATTCATCTTGTTTATCCGGATGTGCAGACCATGGCCTATACTTTCCGCCTGGATGAAAGTTATTTTGCCGTGTTGCAACATGGCCGTGAAATGGCAGTCTCAAATGAATTCCTGCTCTCAAACATCATTGACAAAGTGGGCAGCGGCGATTGTTTTATGGGCGGACTGATCTATGGCTTATACCAACATCATCCTCCGCAGGCTATCATTGATTTCGCCGCCGCCGCCGCCGTTGGCAAAATGAAAGAAATGGGGGACAGTACCAACCAAACAGTTGAATCTATAAAAAACAGTATAAAAAAGGAATGGACCGCACCGAAACAATAATTCAGCAGATAAAACAGCAACGGCTGTTACCACTCTTCTACCATACAGATACAGCGGTATGTATTGCCGTGGTAAAAGCTTTATACAGTGCGGGCATCCGCTCGGTTGAATTTACCAACCGGGGTGAAGCTGCGCTGAATAATTTCAAGGCGCTGGCAGCCGAACGAAATAACAGCATGCAGGACCTGCTGCTGGCCGTTGGCACCATCCGCACGGCCGAACAGGCCACAAAATTCATTGATGCCGGCGCTGATTTTCTGATCAGCCCCGTATTTGATGCAGACGTTTATGATGCCGCTTATCTGCGTAAAATTCTCTGGATACCCGGTTGTATGACGCCGACAGAGATACATGTGGCGGAAAATGCAGGATGCCGGCTTATCAAACTTTTCCCCGGCAATGTGCTGGGGCCATTATTCGTATCCGGAATCAAAGAATTGTTCCCCGCTGTTGATTTCATGCCCACCGGTGGTGTGGAGCTGAACAAAGAAAACCTGGAAGCCTGGTTTGATGCCGGCATAGGCGCCGTAGGAATGGGCAGTAAACTGATCAGTAAGAAATTGCTGAAGGCAAAGGACTATGATACTATTGAAGCTGAAACGAAAAAAGCATTGAAAATAATCGCATCGCTAAAAAATAAATAATGACATTGCAAGCCATTGGAAAATACAGGTGGACCATCTGTGCCCTGCTGTTCTTTGCCACCACTGTCAATTATCTCGACAGGCAGGTACTGAGTTTGTTACAAACAGACCTGGCTGAAAAATTTGGCTGGACCAACAGCGATTACGCCAACATTACTGCCGTATTTCAGTTTGGTTATGCCATCAGTATGTTATTTGCCGGAAGGTTCATTGACAAACTCGGAACAAAGAAAGGCTATTCCTGGGCGATCATCATCTGGAGTGTTGCCGCCATCCTGCATGCATTGGCTATTCCCATCGGGCAGGCCTTTTCAACAGTGTTTGGAGTTTTCGGTATCACCTCCCTGAGTGTTTCTGTTATTGGTTTTATGGTAAGCCGGGCCTTACTGGCATTTGGTGAAGCCGGGAACTTTCCTGCTGCCATCAAGGCGACCGCTGAATATTTCCCCAAGAAAGAAAGATCCTTTGCCACCGGTATTTTTAATTCGGGGGCCAATGTAGGGGCCATATTGGCGCCCCTTACTGTACCCTGGATCGCCAAACACTGGGGTTGGGAATGGGCATTTATCCTCGTAGGAGCCACCGGTTTCCTGTGGCTGATATTCTGGCTATTTTTCTACGAAAAACCAGCCGAACAGAAAAGATTATCGGCAGCCGAACTGGAATACATTAACAGCGATAAAGAAGACCAGGCAGCCCCGGCAACAAAGGAAAAAGTTTCCTGGACAAAACTGCTGGGCTATAAACAAACCTGGTCGTTTGCCTTTGGAAAATTCATGACGGATGGGGTGTGGTGGTTCTTCTTATTCTGGTTACCCGCTTATTTAAAGGCGCAATATAGCATGAGCAAAACTGATGTCGCCTTCCCTTTGACAATATTATACAGCATGACCATGATCGGAAGCATTGGGGGCGGCTGGTTTCCTGCTTATTATTTTAAAAAGGGATACTCACCCTATGATGGCAGGATGAAGGCCATGCTCATGATCGCATTAATTCCCCTCGTTGTTTTACTGGCACAGCCATTGGGCGGTTACAGTTACTGGGTGCCTGTTATACTGATCGGTATCGGCGCTTCCGCCCACCAGGCATGGAGCGCCAATATTTTTACTACGGTAAGCGATATGTTTCCCAAAAAAGCTATCGGCTCTGTGGTGGGTATCGGTGGCATGGCTGGCGGCATCGGCGGTGTCATTATTTCCAAGTTAGGCGGCTGGCTATTTGATTCCTATAAGGCAGCCGGTATCGCAAAATCATGGATAGAGGCGAAAGCAAACGGACTGGGCGATTACCTCGCCAGGATACACGGAATGAGCCTGACCACTAAATATGGTGATAAAGTGAACCTCGATAAAATTGACCTGGCCGGTTTGTCAACAGAGGTAACAGGGCAATTAAAATCAATTGATGCCACAGCTTTTGACAAACTCCTGCAATTACAAAAACCATTAGTACATAGTGAAATGGCTACTTCTTACACCATCATGTTTGCGATTTGCGCAGTAGCCTACCTTATTGCATGGTCAGTTATGAAAGGATTGGTGCCTAAATACAAACCGATAACAGATTTATAAACCTGTTACAACTCGTTTATTGACCACTGTATCCCTCTGCTAAAATGTTGAAAAGCTGTTTACAATTGACAGCAGCTCCTGCCATAGCCAGCTACTGAATATTCTACTTTTGTTCTATAGTACATGTCGCCATCCTCCTGCCACCACGCACCTATTAAATTCTAAACAAATGAACATCCGCAAACTATTACCCATCCTGTTATTGGTTATTACCTGCAGCAGGGCCTCATCGCAGGTTGCCAAAAACCAGCCCACTTCCCGCATCCTTAAAACAGCAGCCACCCTGCTGGAAGCCCGGCAATTTGAAGCGGCTGAAGAATATTACAAAAAAGCGCTGCAAAACGGGATGAACTCCAACAGCAATTATTTCCAGGCGCAGGCCTACGAGGGCCTGGGCAACCTGTACAGCAAGACAAAGCAACAGACAGAGGCCGTCAGCTGTTACCAGAAAGCTATTAAGCTGTACAACTCACTCGGCATGACGGTGATCGCAGATGTGCTGGGCAGCCAGCTGAAAGCTGTGCTCGGCACCGGCGACCTTTATGCAGGTGTGGAAATTGGCGCCAAAGGAATTAAACTGAGTGTGATAGAAGTAAAACTTACGAACGGTGAAAATGATTACACTCTCAGGCTGGACACTTCTATCAATACCGATGCGGCCGCCCTGTCCTATCAGAGCGAAAAAGAAACATTTGACGCCATTACTGTCCTGTATGATATTATCCGGAAGAAATATGATATCCCTTCCTCCCGCATACATATCGTCATCAGCAGCGGGCTGAAGCAGGAACTGGACAAGTACAATAAAGTGGAATACTTTGCCGGTATTGTACGGCCCAAAGAACTGGACCCTAAAATAAAAATCAATTATATCACGGTAGATCAGGAGGCGCAGCTGAGTTTTAAAGGCATTGTGCCGCAGATGAACCGGCTCACTGCCAACCAGCTGGATGTGGGCAGCGGCAACACCAAGGGCGGTTACCTGAATGCCAGCCGCACATTTGTTCCTGTCACCTTCCCGCTGGGCACCAAATCTTTTCAGCGCCTCGTGGAGTCCCGTGCGCCGGGCAGCCAGAGCATCGAAGATTACCAGCGGGCGGCAGAGAAGATCATTGTTGACAGCCTCGGCCGGATGGTGGTCTATCATTTCAGGGACAAGCTTGATTTTAAATCAAGGGAAGTAGTGTATCTCTCCGGCGGCATAGTGTGGTGCATCGCTTCATTGATGCACCCGGAACTGATAAGGCAAAACCATGTGGAGCTGACCCGGCAGGATATTACTGAATTCCGTAAGCTGGTGTACAGCAATTACTATGAACTGATAAACCCCGACCTGCGGAATAAACTGAGTGCCGAAGATGCGGCTGCATCACTCGCCAACATAAAACGGGCGGTGAACACCTATGACCAGAAGGCCCTGCTGGCCGGCTCTATCTGGCTGGAAGAACTGCTGCAGCAGGTGAACACCGTGAACCCCAATAAGAAATTTATTTTCCCCCGCTATGCCTATGTGGGCTGGATAAGCGGCTACATCATTGATAAGATAAGTAAACAATATACCGAGCTGGCGGTGAAGTGAAAACAGGGTACAGCCTGCATATCCGGCATCATTCAAAATTCAGAAAGGCAGCAATTGATATGGCAGGCGAATGTTCATTTTCTTTTTTACCAACCCCTTTTTAAGAGTACGGTAGCTGATGCGTTTCCCCGACTGAGGCAGCCTGTAATGAAGCCGCCCCTGGTGAATAACCGTTTTTAGCTGAACCGGCTCCTTTTTTTCTGAGATAAGCCAGGCATTTCTGATATCCTCCAGGCCGATTTGCAATCGGGGATGAAAGTATTTAATGCCGATAATAAATTTCATGATTTTGAGATGCTGGTATAAATATAGGCTGATTTTCAATGGAAATTTATGCCGGGAGTGTCGTATATTACAGAGTTGGTAGCTATGCTAAGACAACAGTCCTCTAACAATGATACAAACAGAATTTCAAGCCTTCGCTGACAATTACACTTCGGCAGACTTTGACAAGATAAAGTTTGATTGGAACGGAGAACATGCTGACAAATTTCATGACAACAACGGTGAGTTCAGGATGAAACTTTGTGAGTATCTTATTCCGCAACTTGATACGGTAAAACTTGAGCTCATCCGAGACCTTTACAACGAACTTGCAAAGTATGCTAATGAAGTTTGGGGTGTTTACGATAAGTTTCATTTGTTCGGACAACAATTACTTGTTAGAGGTGGAACAAAATATTTAATGGACTACATGCAAGGAGCATCTTTATCAATGGACACCTACTTGGGTAGCGGACGAATTGAAATCAGCAAAGAGCTTGCTCAAAAAATTCTCAACATTCTTAATGACAAAATCAAAACATCTTCCGACATTCACGAAAAGAAGTTAGCAGAAGGATTTTTAAAACGGTTTCAATGGCTCGCAACAAAATAAAATGACAACGACACTTTACAGGCCTGTTGGACCGAAAGAACTTGTTTTGATTGAGCAGTCAGGTTGGAAAAAATTTCCACCACGGCTTCCAGAGCAACCAATTTTTTATCCTGTAATGAATGAAGAGTATGCAATCCAAATTGCAAGAGATTGGAATGTTCCTGCTTCGGGTTCAGGTTTTGTGACAAAGTTTGCTGTAAAGACTGACTATGTAAGTAAATTTAAAATTCAAAATGTTGGTGGCGAAATACATAATGAGTTGTGGGTGCCAGCAGAAGAACTTGAAGAATTTAATAGCAACATCGTTGGACAGATTGAAGTAACAAAAGAGTTTAAATAAATTGTTACGGTATTCATGGGACAAAGAAGCACAGCTACCAACATGGGGTCCTATGTATATAGGCCATTTAGAGAAAGATCATATCGTCAATTCTTATTTCTTTTGAAAGCAAGAGATAAGTGAAGGTTTTATTTTCTCTTACCTCCCGCCTTCTCAAGATTTTTCTTGTCCATATCAAAAATATTTTATTTTCTGTATCCTGCAAACTCTTTCATCATCCATTACCAGCGTCCTATGAGTAGACTTTCCCGCCAGTCGGCCGGATGCTATAAGTCCTTGTGTTTAAATAATAATGATGTTTCTCCCCGGCTTTTGACGGAAAGAAAACAACCGGCTACAGGCTTTTGCTAAGTCAATGTTTCGCTGATTGGGTATTTTACGATGACATCCCATGTTCAGTAGTCCGGTTGCTGTTTTTTTTGTAATGAATAACGATTGATTTTATTTAATCACTCCCTTTTCATAGGGCTTTTCTGTAAGCCACACATAGCGGATTCGACTCAGCAGCTTCCTGGCTATCTTCACAATTATCAACTTCGGTTCTTTGCCTCTTTTTAATTGCTCCTGGTAGAACAACGACAGTGCCGGGTCGGTCCGCTTCGCCGTCCACGCACATTCGATCAAATCACTACGCAGTTGACGGTGACGCCTTATCGTCAGCCTTCCTTTTACTTCTCTTTCCCCGCTGCTGTGTTCCATCGGCAACAGACCAATAAAACTATTTAACTCATAAAAAGATGGAAATCTTTTCATCTCACCAATCTCCGTGATAAGTGAAGCTGATGTCAGCGGTCCAATGCCCGTGATGGTTCGCAGCAGGTAGTACAACTTCTTATATTCCTTGCTTCGCATCAGTTTCCTGATATCATTACTGATACTCAGTAACTCTTTGCGCAACAGTTCTGCTTCTCTTATCATATAGTTTAAGGTGGTCCGGCTGCTGGGGTAATCAAAGCATAGCCCGGCTAACCATTGAAGAAAATTCCGGCTCCAGTTGCTGTTGGCAAATTTATCCGGCACCCGGACCCCTGTATAATCCAGGAATCCCTTGATGCGGTTCTTGCAGCGAACCAGGTCTCTCCATATTTTCTTGCGATGCCTTACCAATGAACGGTCTGACTCCTGCTGAATGCCAGGTATATAAATACACCGCAACTGACCGCACTGCAATGCCATCGCTATTCCACGGGCATCACGGGGATCTGTTTTGCTTACTTCGTCCTTATGGGTAGCCGGAATGTCGGCCGGATTTACCACTATACACTCAATTCCCTTACTGCTTAATTCCCGCTGGATCCAATAACCAAATTTCCCTCCTTCATAAGCACAAACGTAATCCGCTCCAGGGTACATCGCTTTCAGAAATTTATATAATGCTGAAGGCGACGGTGGTTGATGGATATTACGCAAGTACTGATCATTTAAAAATAATGCAGCATTCCAGCTACGTTTGTGTACATCTAAACCAACATACACCGTCTGATTTTTAAAACTTGCTGTAACTTTAGTCATGGCGTTTAGATTTTAGGATGAACAAAGCTTTGTTTCTGTAGCCAAAGTTATTTTGGACTACTATCCTGCTCTAAACGCCTTTTCTATATAGCATAAGGGCTTTTCTGCTATGCTGGCTGACGAATATATACTGATCGTTCCGTTCGCTTATCATCTGTAGTCCGGGCTGAACGAATAAAGCCGAGCAACAGAATATAACATCAACTGCCTTAACTTTACTCAGCTTCGGTTCGGGCTGATTGCTATGGAAAATCCAAATCTTTTTTCATAATATTTTATCGTTGATTCATGCAGCTGCGGATGTGTAATTCACATAGGGTCGCTGGTTATTCACAACAGACGCAGCTCTGAGTATGAT
>JBQTHS010000031.1:0-62403 GCA_052389635.1 Bacteroidota bacterium
GTCACCAAATTCGAAAGGATTGATGCAGCGTATGTGGCTTCTTATATTCACGGTGCTTACCGGATAGGTGTACTGGTGGGTATGAACAGGGAAGCAGCAGAAGCGGGTAAGGATGTAGCCATGCAGATCGCTGCGCTGAACCCTGTTGCGGTGGATGCCGCGTCGGTACCAGCCGACGTGATTGCCCGTGAGAAGGACATCATCCTGGAACTGATGAAACAGGACCCGAAGATGGCCGGCAAGCCGGATGAAATGCTGGCCAGGATCGCCGATGGTAAAATGGGCGCTTTCTTCAAAGAACAGACATTGACTGCGCAGGCTTTCGTAAAAGATGGCAGCAAAACAGTTGAACAATACCTGAAAGAAAGCGGGGATGTGAAAATAACAGAATTCAAAAGAGTAGCATTAGGGTAAATAACCCGGCTGAAAAATAATAAAGGCTGTTCCGAAACCGGAACAGCCTTTTGTTTTGGGAAAGAGAAGAGGTTGCAGGCTTACTTCACGAATTTTATCTTGAGGTCAAATGTTCCGCTGGTGGCTGAGGCGGGGCCCGATACACCGATCAGGAGATTATAATTTTCATTTCCCGGGTTTTGAAAACTCACCATTCTTTCGCTGGTCTGTACTTTCCCCTTCCAGGGCCTGTCCCATTTATGGTCAGCTTCACAGGTAATACAGCTGGTCAGGTCAGGCACCAGGAAATATTCTCTCGAACCGATACGATAAGCGTAGATGCTCAGATCGGCATTGGCATCCGTGGGGGTCACACTTATTTTCATTTCACATTGGTGGGGCATGGTTACCGCAAAGAAGACATGGTTGCCTTTGAACTTGGCGGCCTGTGTGCCGGGGAAGCAGGCATTGGCGCTGTTCCAGGCCCAGCTCAGGTCCTGCATAAGTGAACCTTTTCCCAGGTCGCCTTGTACAACTGTGGAATCTTTTTCAATATTTACCTGGGTTACATTGGATGGCCATTGTGCATTTGTAGTCAGTACAACGAAAAAAAGAGCAAGCAGACAGTTAAACTTTTTCATGATTGTTATTTTATGGTTATTTGATCAGTTCCAGTCAATGGCCCGGCTTTCAGCTGTAGCGATTGTTGAGCCTTCGGCAACGAGCCGTACAACGATCTGGTATCTTCCGGGATAAGGCGGGGAATCGAACCTTATCCGGAAACCAGCGGTCTCACCCGGTGCGCATACCGTCCCGGATGTCATATAATGTTTGACCAGTTTTTTAAAGGCACGATCAACTTCACCCTGCTCGGCGTTTTTGGGGCGAACTTTTGTTTCGATCTGCAGCCATACTTTGTCTTTATCCCATCCACAGGTACCCGTGTTTTCAACAGTGATCATAAAATCGCCAGAGACCTTCCATTCCAGTTTGGCGATCGCCCGGATATCGCTGCCATCAAACTCAGCTTTGACAGAGCAGGGACACTGTGCGTTTACCAGCGAGTATAAAAAGAACAAAGTGACTGTAAACAGGATCTTTTTCATTCTTAATGGTTTTAGGTGTTAATCGTTATAGCTTAAATTCTTAGTGATCGGCCCGCAGACAACCTTCCCGTTCTTTCCTATCAGTGAAAAGCCGAGCCGGTAAGTTCCTTCCACTTCAACGGGATCAAAACGGATCACAAATTTGGCTGCTCTTCCCGGGGTAATATTGTCTGTGTTCATCTGGTGTTTAGCTCTTGTTTTGAAAATAGTATAGCATTCCGATTTGTCTGTGCCTCTCGGCCCTGCATAAAACAATACCTGCATGTACACTTCATTTTTTTTCCAGGTACAGCTCCCTTCATTCTCAATGGGTATTTGAACCTGTGATGTGACCTTTGCTTCCAGCGAGCCGACCACGTCAATATCGTTAGTGGTGAATTTGCCTTTGTACTCGCATTCAGGAACTGTTGTCCTTGTTTCGATCCCTGAAAAGAAAAATGGGAACAGGAGGAAGAGAGGAATAGCTTTCATGTCAAAATTATTAGATACTAAAATTGACATGAATAAACTATCCGTGCCTAACACCAGCGGGTGATTTTTATAGAATGCCTACTTCAACATAAATTCCCGCAGCACAGTAATGGCTGCGGAGCGGCTGTTTACATCCAGTTTAAAGTAAGCATTGGTTACATGCCGTTTTACAGTATTCATGGCGATAAAAAGTGCATCGCAGATCTGTTGATTGGTCTTACCATCATAGATCAATTGCACCACCTCAAACTCCCGCTCACTCAAAGGATCCGTAAGTAGCTGGTTGATCTTAGCCATCGAGAGTTTGGGAACATGCTGGTTGGCCAGCACGGCAAAATTGGAAAGGGCAATCTCCAGGGTGGTGTAAAGGGTCTGTTCGTTAAAGGGTTTTACAATGTACCCGGCCGGATTGGTTTTTTTGGCCCTGTCCACGATCGTTTTATCACTGTATGAAGTAAGATAGATAAAGGGGATGCGGTTATTTTCGTTAATGTAGTCAGCTATGTCAATACCATCCCGCTTACTTTCCAGGTTCACATCCAATAAGGCAGCGTCGGGAGGGTTGTTCTTTAATTCAGTAAAGGCCTCTTCATCATCGTAGGCGATACCCGAAACTGTGAAATCATGATTGTTGAGGTACATGGCGATATTCTCAGCAATCAGCGGCTCATCTTCCACAATCAATATACGGATGGCCGACATAGGTTAAATAACTTTGAATTTTGAAATGACCAGCTCCACATTGGTGCCGTGGCTCCCGTCCACCAGGAGTTTTGCTTTCAGTTTCTGGGCAAAGGCCTTGATCACCTTAAAGCCAAATGATTGCAGCCTGCTGATATCAAACCCGGCGGGCAGCCCCCTCCCGTTGTCCTTCACCTGGAGCAACAACTCATTTTCTTTCTGTTTCATGGCCACGTTGATCTCTCCCTCTTCCATATCCTTAAAGGCATATTTCAGTGAGTTGCTGATCAATTCATTCAGTATCATGCCCAGTGGGATTACCGTATCGCTGTGGAGGCTTATTTTATCAATGTCGGTAGTAAACCGGATCTTGTCTTTGCGGATATTATAGGACTGAAATAAATGTTCAGCCAGGTGATTGATGTAATTCCCGATCGGGATCTCCTGAACTGAACTGGACTGGTACAGGTTCTGGTGAATAAAAGCCATGCTCTGTACCCTTTGCCGGCTTTCTTTGATCACTTCCGCCGCTTCTTCATCCTTCAGCGTTTGGGACTGGATGTCGAGCAGGCTGGAGATAACCTGCAGGTTATTTTTTACCCGGTGGTGTATCTCCCGGTTCAGCACTTCCATTTCTTCCGCCTGTTTTTTGATGATACGGTTCTTTTTTACCTGCCGGTTAAACTGCCAGAGAATGATCCCGCCCGCCAGTGCCAGCATACCCATACCCGCCCAAAGCGTTTGCTTGTTTTTTTTGTCCTTATTGATACTTACCTGCTTTAACTCATTTTCTCTTAACAAGGCGTAGCTCAGTAGTTTTTCTTTTTGCAAGTCCCTTTCTTTTAAACCGGATTCCCTGCCAAGCGCTTCATTCAACCGTAGTTGTTGGGCCAGCGTAGTCTCGTTTAAAATATTCTCTCTTTCCAGGGATTGTCTCAGTAATAGTTCCTTGGCCAGCTTTTCTTCTTTAAGCAGGTTTTCCCGTTGAAGCGCCTCTCCTTTGTCAGTTTCTGTTTTCAGTTGCAGCCTGCTCAATTCATGTTGTGAAGTGAGCAAGGCGATTTCTTTTTCTTTTTTTTCGGATTCATATTTTTTTTCAAGACCAAGTAATACCTCCCTTTGTTGCGATCTGTAAAGACTGTCTTTTAATACCAGCAGGCGCTCAGCGGTTGCAGTTAATTCGTTGCTCAACCCTGCTTTTTTCTGCAACCGGAAAACAGCATTGGTATATGCAAACAGGTTAGTAAGATCGTTGTACTGCGTTGCAATCCGGATATTCTCCTTCATATAGGGTAATGACTGTACGGGAAGTCCTTCTTTTTCATAAAATCCTGAGATCATGCTGTTTGACTGCATCCCGTTGATGATGTCGCCGTTAGTCATCAGATTTTCTTTTACCGCTTTCATGAACTCAACTTTTTGAAACAGAGTCATTTTACCCCAGTCCATGAAAACCATGCTGTGAACCGGGTCTTTCGTAAAATCCTTTTTCCGGGCCTGTTCAAAAGCAAGGTTTTCGTTCAGTATGCGGGCAAATCTTTCCGCATCCTGTCGCCGGGAATAAAAAACAAGGAGATCATTTATTACCAGGCCATGGTCCATTCTTATTCCTTTTGGCCTGGTGAGACTGTATGCTTTTAGCAGATACTTTTCGGCTTCTCCCGGTACCTCCGCATCATCAAAAAGTATGGACATTTCAACGTACAAGACCCAATTGCTGTAAGGATTATGTTCATTATTTAATTTTTCACAGAGCCGGTAGTAATGAAGCGCCGAGTCGTTTACCGACAAGTGGCGAAAACATTTTCCCATGATCAGGAGGTATTTCTCCCTTGTTTTATAATCCGCTGCTTCAGATAGATAGGGCTCCGCCAGGCGTAATAACCGGATAGCCTGATGCTTATCAAAGAACAGCGCCACATTGCTTTTTTCAACATAGTGCTTTGCGATGCGTTGCCGGTCACCCATTTTTTGAGATATGGCAAGGCCTTTGTCGAGATAGAAAGCTGCGCTGTCATTTTTGCCTCTCAACATTTGTTTCCTCCCCAGGGAAAAAAGGGTATCAGCAGCCCGGCTGTCCGTAAGCCCGGCAATCAGCAGATCCACATTTTGCGCCCTGGCCAGTTGGCCCATTGCAACCAATAACAACAGGAGTGTTTTTTTCATTCAACGGCAATTGCTTAACAGAAGGTACAGATTTTCCTGCACCGGCGAAAATGAACCCTCAAAATCGGGTTACCGGTCTATTTCTGTATAACACTGCCGGGTGATTTTGATGCATCCAAGCGATTTGTTCTAAGTTTGGGTCATGCTGGGAAATGAAGAATATTTCAACGCCAACAAAGAATGCTGGAACCAGCGTACTGCTGTGCACAAGGACTCATCCTTTTATAACCTGACCGGGTTTAAGGAAGGAGAAACGGTACTGACATCCATTGAGATAAACGAACTAGGCGATGTGAAAGGCAAAACCATGCTTCACCTGCAATGTCATTTCGGTATGGACAGCCTCGATTGGGCAAGAAAGGGGGCCAGGGTTACAGGGGTAGATCTGTCTGATGCAGCGATTGAGGAAGCCCAAAAATTGAATAAAGAACTGGGTTTAAATGCTTCATTTGTTTGCTGCAATGTCTTGGACACTTGTGATTTTGTAAAAGAACAGTTCGATATCGTCTTTACATCTTACGGGACCATTGGCTGGTTGCCGGATCTGAATCCCTGGGCCAGGGTGGTGGCTGAGAAACTGAATCCGGGCGGGGTTTTTTATATAGCCGAGTTTCACCCGGTGGTCTGGATATTTGATGATGATTTTACCCATATTAAATATTCCTATGAGAACAGGGAGGTGATCATTACTGAAAATGAAGGAACTTATACCGACCGCAATGCAGCTATAAAAGGGAAGGAATACAGCTGGAACCACAGCATCAGCGAAGTGTTGAATGCCCTGACCGGTACAGGATTGAAGATCGAAATGTTCAATGAGCATATGTACTCTCCCTACCCCTGTTTCAGGAACACAGTTGAATTTGAAACCGGCAAATGGCATATCAAAGGACTGGAAGGGAAAATACCGATGCTGTATTCGCTAAAGGCAACCAAATAAGCCCTGCAAACTTTAAATCAGCCCGAAACGTATTTATTTAAACTTCAGCTTGACCCTCAGCATCATCATACCCGCCTTCAATGAAGCTGCAAACATCGGTAAACTGGTGCATTACCTCCGGGAGCAGGGTGGCGATACGGTAAAAGAAATTATAGTATCCGATGGTGGCAGTAGTGATGATACTTTGCAAAGGGCAGCTGCAGCAGGCGCAAATGCGGTGGCATCACCGCAAAAGGGAAGGGGTGCACAGATGAATTACGGAGCATCGCTGACATCGGGGGATATTCTTTATTTTGTCCATGCCGATGTTTTTCCGCCTGAAAGTTTTGTTGCAGATATATCAGAAGCGGTGCAAAAAGGATATGATATGGGCCGGTATATCATGAAATTCAATACAAAAAAATGGTACCTCCGCATCAATGAATGGTTCACCCGGTTCGACTGGTTTGTCTGTTGTGGCGGCGACCAGACGCTTTTCATCAGGCGACAACTTTTTGAAGACAGCGGCGGTTTCCGCAACGATATGCGGATTATGGAAGATTTTGAATTTACCAAACGGGTGCGGCAGCAGAAGGTACGCTATAAAATTTTTCAGAAAGGGGCATTGATCTCCGACCGCAAGTACGACAATAATTCCTGGTGGCGGGTGCAGCGGGCCAACTACGCCATTGTAAAAATGTATAAACGGGGCGCCTCGCAGGAAGATATGGTGAATAAATACAGGAAAATGCTGGATTACAGGTAGTATCTAATCTCTGTGGAATCTTTTTTCGTACCTGAATGAATCAACTGAACTTATGGAATTGATTACGGGCATTCAGCAGGTAGGCATCGGCGTTCCGGATGCGGATGCGGCCAAACTCTTTTACAAAAATGATTTTGGCATGAATGTGAAAGTATTTGATGATGTGGCCGCCTCCGCCCTGATGACGAAATACACGGGCAACGAGACACATCAGCGCCGGGCCATACTTTCCATGAACCTTGCCGGCGGCGGCGGTTTTGAAATCTGGCAGTTCCTGCACCGGCAGCCGCAGTTTCCGCAACAATCTTTACAATTAGGCGACCCTGGGATTTTTGCAGTAAAAATCAAAACACAAAACATCAAAGCAGCGTATCATTATTTTGAAAACAGTGGCCACACTTCACTATCGCCGGTTTTTGTTTCGGCGGATGACCGGTATCATTTTTGGATAAAGGACCAACTGGACAACTGGTTCAATGTAACAGAAGGCAACTCCTGGTTTAAAAAACACACAACACATTGCGGCGGTGTGCAGGGCGCTGTTATTGGCGTTAGTAATATAGAAAAGGCTCTGCATTTTTATGCGGATGTGCTGGGCATCAGCGAAAAAATTTTTGATAGAAAAGGGTTGGTTACTGATATGCCCGGTCAGCAAAACAACCGGCAACAGTATCACCGGGTTTTGCTCCGTAAAAAAACAGGAAGCAGCGGCGCTTTCTCAAAATTGCTCGGCGATGTGGAAATAGAGTTAGTGCAGGCTTTGGATACTGACAACACACCTGTTTACAAAAACAGGTACTGGGGCGACTGCGGGTTTATCCATTTATGTTTTGATGTGACGGATATGGATACGCTGAAGCAGCGCTGCGAAGAAGCCGGGTATCAATTTACAGTTGACAGCCAGTCCTCTTATAGTATGGAGAAAGCAGCCGGACGGTTTTGCTATGTGGAAGACTCCGACGGCACACTGATAGAACTGGTGGAAACACACAAAGTGCCGGTGATTAAAAAATTGGGGTGGTACATCAACCTGAAAAAAAGAAAAACCTGTAAACCACTGCCCGGTTGGATGATTAGGCTTTTGGGTTTAAGCAAAATCAAATAAAGAGATACCCGGCTTACAAGTTTGTAATTTTGCCATTTCCGGTATGAAACAGTTAGCATTTCTAATAACCGCATTTATTTCCTTCAGCAGCGCCGGACAGCAAAGGCTTTCACCCAAGGAGTTCCGGAAAAAATTAGCAGCCACCCCGGATGCAATACTGCTGGATGTAAGAACGCCGCAGGAAGTCAATAAAGGTTACCTGAATGGCGCTGTATTCATGGACTTTTATGATTCCAGTTTCAAACAGCAGGCAACCAATATTGACAAGGAAAAACCGGTGTTCCTTTACTGCGCTATCGGCGGCCGCAGCCGGGATGCAGCCAAACTGATGCAGGAAATGGGTTTTAAAAATGTATATGACCTGAAGGGCGGCATCATCGTCTGGAAAATAAAAAATTATGATTACGTAAAACTAAAGAACGACTCTGCCCGCCAGGGGATGAATAAAAATGAATTTGAAAAGATAATAGCCGCTCACCCTTTAACCTTTGTAGATTTTTATGCGCCCTGGTGCGCCCCCTGCAAAATAATGACGCCGGCGCTGGAACGGATAGAAAAGGAAATGAAAGACACAGCCTTTATCGTTAAAATAAATGCTGACGAGAACCTGCAACTGATGAAAGATTACGGATTGAAGGCATTGCCCTATATCCTCGTTTACAAATCAGGCAAGATTGTTTTCAGGCAGGAGGGATTTATGGAAGAAGGAGAAATGAAAGCCATTATCAGGAAATTTTCTTCCAATTAAATAATTTTTCCGGTACATCTTCAACCCTGTCTACATCATTCAGGAGAGGCAGGGTGGCGTAAGAAAAGCCAGCTTTTTCCAGGTCAGAAATCGTTTCACTATAAACAGAAGCAGTACTCCATTTCTTATTCTCAAAAATTTCAGTAATCAGTTTTTTCATTCCTAGTAAATAGTACCCGCCGTCTTTAGCCGGGCCGATGACTGCATCGTTAGTATTCAGCCCTTCAAATGCCTTTTTTAGTATATCAGCAGTTAGCTCATAGCAATCACTGCCGATAATAACGGCTTTCCCGTATCCTTTTGCAAACATACGGCTGAAGGCATCCTGCATTTTACTTCCCAGCGTTTGCCCAGCCTGTAAAAACTTATGATATCTATTATCTTTCCACAGATCGCCCAACTGTATGTGATCGCTGTAGAAGACATATCTATCTGCATCTACAGCGGTGGAAATATCATGCGTGTGCTGTAGCAGTGCCTTATAAATACCTAAAGCTTCTTTTTCCCCTACAGCTTCAGCAATGCGGGTTTTTACTTTTCCCAGCACAGGGTTACGGGTAAATATGATGAGTGCATCTTTCATTCAGCTGGTTTACGGGGCCAAAGTGTCAGTCGCTCTGCGGGATGACAGACACTTAGCAACAACCCCCTCCGTCATAAAAATAAGTGGAACCGGAAATAAAAATATCACTTCTGTTTAATGAAGCCAATGCTCCGGCTGTTTTATCACAAACAGCCAATGGCTGATCAGGCATCAATACATGTCCTTTGTTATCATCAAAACATTCACCGCTGCCGTAATAAATAGCAGTCTTGCCGGTAAATACACAGGGGCCGTCGGCCGGCATCGGGTCTTTGATGGCGCATACTTCCACGCTTTCAATATACACTAACTGGTCTGTTTCATATTTTTGGGGGTCAAGTATGCGGTAAGGACGTCTGGCCCTTATCTCCACAGTACCAAACCCGGCATCAATTATCATCTTTATATAATCCCATAAGGGCAGCGACCCACTAAGGCATAAGGCCCTTAACCGTTCATCTTCCCGTAATGATGCAGGCATTTCCGTTTCGCAGACGGGGTCGCTCATTACCAGGCGGCCACGGGGTTTTAAGGCCCGGTACATTTCCCGGAGGGCCTGTTTTAATTCTTCCTGTTTAAAAATATTGAAAAGGCAATTTTGTGCTGCCACATCAACGGTTTCATCTTCTACGGGCAGGTTCAGCGCATCTCCCTTTCTTACTTCCACAAATTCTCTGCGAAACCAGGGGTTTAATTTTTCCGCTTCCACAAAATTTTTCTTACAGGCAGTTATCATTTCATCTACCACATCCACACCCATCACCCCGCCTTTCTGCCTGCTGAAATAGGCAAACTGTAATAGCTCCATACCACCCCCCACACCTACATATAAAATCTTAGGATGGTTCGCCAAATCCCGTGGATGCACGGTGCAGCCACAGCCATAATTCATTTGCTGCATCTTAACAGGTATATCTAAGCCCGGCAACTGCCACACCGGTGTGGTAGTGCAGCACAAACCCACGTTGGGAGTTTCGGCTGCTTCTTTGTACACATTCTTTGCTGTTTCTAGATAGGACATTATTATCAATAGTTTAAAATTTGATAAGTGTCAGTCGCTCTTCGAGACTGCAGGCACTATGTTACCGCTCCTCCGCAACTGCTGCCGGCGCCGGCTGTGCAGCCAAAACAATGCTGGTTGACGACGATATTTCTTTTATTCAAATCACTTTGATTGAATTGAGAAATATGTTTTGCTGAACAATCCACCTTCATATCCAGCATCTGGTTAAAATCACAATCATAAATATATCCATCCCAGCCAATGGAAATGGTGTTGCGGCACATTACATTGGCAGCGGCCACCGGGTTGTAAGCAACCAGTAACTTTTCCATGTAGTTTTCATAGTTGCCGCTCTGCAGTAAATAATCCAGAAAACGGCTGATAGGGAGATTGGTGATGGCATACAAAGAATGAAAGGAAATATTAAAATCTTTTTTCAGCGCATGCTTAAATTCTTTTTCGAGCATTGCCTGTGGCGGTGGTAAAAAAGCGCCGGCAGGGTTATAGACCAAATTTAATTTTAAATCACTTTCTTCCATCCCATAACCCACCGCATTCAACATTTGCAGCGCTTTGATGGAATCTTCAAACACCCCATCGCCCCGCTGCCTGTCTGTTCTGTCTTTTGAGTAAAAAGGGAGGGAGGAGACCACTTCTATATTGTGCTGCTTAAAAAATTCAGGCAGGTCGTTAAATTTTTTATTGGCCAGAATGATAGTGAGATTACACCGGACAATAATATGACGGTTCAATTTTTTTATTTCCCCGGCAAACCATCTAAAATCCGGATTGAGCTCCGGCGCACCGCCTGTCAGGTCAACTGTTTTAAATGCAGGGTTCTGCTGCAGCACATCCAGGCAAAGCTGCATGGTTTCTCTTGTCATGATTTCCTTTCTGTCCGGCCCTGCATCCACATGGCAATGCCTGCAAACCTGGTTGCACATCTTGCCAATATTGATTTGAAAAATTTCAAATTGTGTTGGTTTAAACGGAAACAAACCGGATGCTTCTAATTTTTGCTGAAAAGGCACCAGGCGGTACTCATGTACATGATCGCCATGCTCAAGAATATCAATCTGCTCTTTTACATCAGACAGGATGTGTTGTTGTGCTTTGAGGGACTTCATTTTAAAATTTTATCTAAGCTTAACCGCCATCAACCCCGATAGCTATCGGGATTCAACCGCTGACCGGTTTTACATCGCTATCTCCTTCACCTTATTCATCATCTGCACTCCGTGCACCAGCGCAGCGCCGCCTTTGATGGCCGCAGCAATATGCACGGCTTCCATCATCTGGGCTTCGCTCCAGCCTTTTTCAAAAGCATCGCTGCTGTACGCATCAATGCAGTAGGGGCATTGTACGGCATGGGCTACTGCGAGGGCTATCAGCGATTTTTCTTTGGCCGATAAGGCGCTGTCGGCAAAGGCCGTGTTGTACCAGGTAAAAAATTTATCGGCAAGGTCTTTCTGAAAATCGCCGACATTACCGAATTTTTTCAGGTCTTCCGCATTGTAATAATGGTTGGTCATGTTGCTGGTTTTAATTTTTATAGTCATTGATGTATAATGTCCAGTCGTAAGACTTAAATATTATTTTGGGTCTTGCTTTAGCCGGAATAATCTTTTTATCCTGCAGCAACTGTATCATACCTTTTTTACCACCAAAATCACGGCGGAACCAGCCCATGATAGCGGGCAGCTTAAGTGTATTCGTTGCGGCATTATATTCAGCTTCACTTTTCAGATAAGCATGGGTGGCCAGTTCTAATTGCGGATTCAGATTCTCAGGGTTATAAAATGCAAGCGGCGGGCAGCTTTTGGCGCCGCAGTTGAGGGCAAAATGCAGGCGATAGTCCAGCTCATTTACCCGCATCTGCTTTTCTGTTTTACCCGGAAATAATTTATTGAGATGCCCGAAACTCCATTTTATTTTGGAACGGCGCAGTATGCCATGCTCTATATCATCCAGACTAAACTGTTTGCCGGCAATGTTGATTTGTTTTGAATTGAAAAACCGCCCCCGGTTTTTGTATTTATCCGGGTCCTGCCTCAGCAATGCCTGGGTATAGCCATTGTACAGGTTTATCCAGAAAGCTTTTTTTTCTTCATCGGATTGCAATTGGTTCAGCAGGTCATTGTAAGGGAGAGAATTTAGCTGGTTAATAAATGTGATAGTACTGTCCCCCGTTTTGGCGGCATACATAAACTCCTGCGAGAGCTGAACTAATTTATTGGAAGAAGCGAGATTAATAGTTGCCATTGGCGCTGTGTTTACAGTTGTTACCGGTTTATCTGTTTCCGTCTTACCTGCCAGCCATTCCTCCACCATTTTTTCAGTAATGGAAGCGGCATCTGTCAGTGCAATGATAGTTTTTTCTTTATTTATGACAACTGTATAGGGATAAGATGGCGGTGCAAAAAGATTAGTGATAGCATTAGTATCATCCACTACAACAGGAAAGGGAAAAGGTTGCCGGCTGCCGACAAACTTCTCCAGCCTTGCCGGCTGTTCATTGGATAAAAGAACGATACTGATTTTGCCTTTGTATTTTTCCTGCAATACTGCCAGGTGCGGCAGGGCTTTTATACAAGGAATACACCAGGTGCCAAAGAAATCAAGAATGATTATCTCTCCTGCTATGTTTTGAAGGCTGGTTATAGTGGCAGCGCTGTTGATGATGCGGGTTATTGCAAAATCTTTCACTGTATCATTCAGCGAGTAAGGCATCTGGCTTTTGGCCGTAAAAGAGAGGAGTAATAATGTGGCTGTAATGCTGCGCTTCATCAATAATGTGTTGGTTCAATTGGCCGGCTTCTTAATAAACGTATTTTACCTAAATTAGGATTTTATAAAGCTTGGACAATGAATAATATGTATCAGGCCATCCGGGAGACGGCGAATTATCTGCTGACAAAAGGTTTTGAAAAGCCGGCAACCGGTATTGTGCTGGGTACTGGGCTTGGTGCATTGGTGGACAGGATAGATGTAATAATCGCTGTGCCGTATCATGAAATTCCCCATTTCCCTGTTTCAACTGTTGAGTTTCATAAAGGCAACCTGGTGTATGGCTTTATCGGGAAGGTGGCGATAATAGCCATGCAGGGCCGGTTTCATTATTATGAAGGATACAGTATGCAGCAAATTACATTTCCTGTAAGGGTGATGAAGGAACTGGGCATTCAGCAACTCTTATTGAGTAATGCAGCCGGTGGAATGAACCCAACATACAAAAAAGGCGACCTTGTAATTATTGAAGACCATATCAATTTGCTGCCGGATAATCCGTTGCGGGGTATGAATGACCCTGCATTTGGCAACCGCTTCGCCGATATGAGTGCGCCGTATGATAAAAAGCTAAGGCAATTGCTGAAAGACAGTTTCGAAAAGCACAGTGTCCCGGTAAAAGAGGGAATTTATGTAGCCGTAATGGGCCCCAATCTGGAAACAAGAGCCGAATACCGCTGGCTGCGCAGCACCGGCGCCGATATGGTGGGCATGAGCACAGTGCCGGAAGTGATTGTGGCAGCACAGATGGACCTGCCCTGTGCAGCAGTATCTGTTATTACTGATGAATGTGACCCCGATAACCTGCAACCGGTGAATATTGCTGAAATAATAGAAGTGGCCGGAAAGGCCGATAAAAAACTCAGCGAAATATTTGCAGATGTTATCATGAAATTGGGGTGAACCCGGAAAAATCCCCTTCCAATTCCCCTATCTTCGCAGCGAAATTTTATTCCATGCTGCCCAAATACAAACGCATCCTCCTCAAACTTTCCGGCGAAGCTTTAATGGGTGATAAAAGTTTTGGTTTTGATACAGATGTCATCGCCCAGTATGCCCAGGACATTAAATCCATAACAGAATTAGGCGTGCAGGCGGCAATAGTGATAGGCGGGGGCAATATCTACCGCGGCATGAATGAGGCCGACACCGGTATTGAAAGGGCGCATGGCGATTATATGGGAATGCTGGCCACCGTTATCAACGGAATGGCGGTACAGGCAGGGTTAGAGAAAGTGGGCATTTATACCCGGCTGCAAAGCGCTATCAAAATGGAGCAGATAGCCGAGCCCTATATCCGACGCCGGGCTATCCGCCACCTCGAAAAAGGAAGGGTGGTGATATTCGGGGCTGGCACGGGTAACCCTTACTTCACCACAGATACAGCCGGCTCATTAAGGGCCATTGAAATAAATGCCGATGTAATCCTGAAAGGAACAAGAGTAGATGGTATCTATACAGCCGATCCTGAAAAAGACCCCACCGCTACCAAATTCAATGTTATCAGCTTCCAGGAGTGCCTGACCAACAACCTGCGGGTGATGGATATGACCGCCTTTACCCTCTGTATGGAAAACAACCTGCCCATCATTGTTTTCGACATGAACAAAGAGGGCAACCTGCGCCGGGTGGTGACAGGCGAAAAAGTGGGAACCCTGGTGCGGGGGTAATTCCTTAGTACATTTCCTATTTCACAAATTGCAGTAACTACTATCTTGCATCAGTATCCTTTATCCCCGTCTGTGAAAAACTATTGACCGTATTCTTCCTGGTTTTTAATAGTTTAACAACCTTACGTTACTGTTTATGGACAGCCCATTAAGTCTATCCATCATAGAAATTGTTGTGCTGATGCTGGGAGCCATCGTACTCGGCATCACTATCCATTTCTTCATCACCAGCCGCCGCACCCTGAAGGCCTCATCGCCTGTGGCCATGCAGCAGTTGGCAAAGGAGCTGGAAGACTGGAAGCTCAGGTACTTCAATGAAATTGAATCAAGGGACAAGGAAATGGAAAACCTGAAAAAAAGACTGGCCGATGCAGAAGAAAACAGCAATATCTATACTATTGAAGCAGAAGAAACCCGTAAACAGAATAAAAAACTTCAGGCAGAAATCGAATCCCTGAAAAGCAGCGCATCTCCTGCTGCAGGCAAGCCGGGATATATTGACCAGCTGTTCCAGGCCCAGAGCAGTCTGAAAGAATACAATGAGAGAATCAACCAATTGCTGGGACAAATTGATATTGTAAAAGAAACAGAGGAGAAACAGCAGGAAATACTGAAGAATAATGAAGAACTGGGCCAGCAGATTGATGAGCTTAAATTTCTTTTGTCCCAGAAAGAAAAAGAGATCAGCAACATCCGGCAAAAACAGGAACTGACCAAAGAGATGACCTCCATGCTGGACAGCGCCTATAATGAGTTCAATGTATTGCAGGACAAAATGCAGAAATTAGAAGGCCAGGTGGTTGTCTCCAAAAGACTGAATATTGAATATGAGGACCTGAAGGAGGAACATTATAAAATACTGAGGGATTTTGAGGAGCAAAAATTGAAATACACAGCCTCTGCCAATGAAAACCGGGAATTGCAGGCGACCCTTGCCGAAACAGAGGATAAACTGCGGGAAGCAAACTTCCAGCGCCAGCAATTACAGAAAAAAGTGGCCTATCTTGAAGAACTGAATGACGACATGCAGGCCGTAGCCGATGCCAATAAAAAATTGGAAGGGCAGATAAAAAGGATTGGCGAACTGGAAAGTATGCTGAACATGGTAGCGGGGGAAAGGGACGAACTGGCCCGGAAACAAATGAAAGCCTGAGTATATCTTACTGATTAAAATCATACTTACAAGCCCGCAACAGGGCTTTTGTCATTTTGGGACAATAACATCCGGGTTATCTTTGCACCGGCTAAATCAACTGAATTATGAAAGGACGCATCGCTGATATCCGAAAAAATTACTCCCGGAAAAAACTGCTGGAGAAGAAAGCGGCAACGGATCCCTTTACCCAATTTGGCAAATGGTGGAAACAGGCTATAAAAGCCGGTATTGATGAAGTAAATGCCATGACCCTTGCCACCGCCTCTGCCGATGGCATGCCTTCTGCCCGGATAGTTCTGTTAAAGGATTTTAGCGGGAAGGGGTTCACTTTTTTTACCAATTACCAGAGCTATAAAGGGCAGCAGTTGGCCGAAAATCCCAAAGCCTGCCTCGTTTTTTTCTGGAAAGAACTGGAGCGGCAGGTCCGCATTACAGGGCTGGTGGAGAAGATAGCTGCTGAAGCCAGCACTGAGTATTTCCTTTCAAGACCGGCAGAAAGCCGGTTGGGAGCTGTGGTGTCCCCCCAGAGCCAGGTCATTGACAGCCGGGATTGGCTGGACGAAAGCTACCAAAGAACGAAAAAGGAACTGAAGAATAAGCATATTGACCGCCCGGAGCATTGGGGAGGCTATATCCTGAGGCCGGTCATAATCGAATTCTGGCAGGGAAGACCAGGACGTCTGCATGACCGCCTGCAATATACCCTGCAGGAAGATGGCGGCTGGAAAATAGAAAGGCTGGCGCCATGATGGTTAATTGGGGTTTAGTTAATTGGTTAATCAGGGTCACCCTGATTAACCAATCAAACAATTAACGTGTTTACTTACCCTTTTTTGCCGCTTTTTTCTTTACAGCCGGCGACTTAGCCGGGCGGCTTTTCCCAAATGAACCTTTGAAACGTTTTCCTTTAGCTGTTTTTTTATCTCCCCTTCCCATGATTATTTTTTTTAAGTGTAATTGAATAAGAATGTATGAATAAAAAAGCCCCGGCAATGATTGAAGCGGAGCTTTTCAATTTCTTTATTGCTGTATTCACAGTTTTGCAGCCAGTTCTTTCCCGGCTTTGAAGCGGGCTACTTTTCTTGCTTTGATGGTTATTTCGGCGCCGGTCTGCGGGTTACGGCCTTTTCTTGATTTTCTCCTGGAAATAGTAAAAGTGCCAAAACCAACCAGGGTAACTTTGCCTCCGCCTTTCAGTGTTTTGGTCACGGCTTCTATGAATGAATCAAGTGCCGCATTGGCCTGCGTTTTGGTAATGCCGGTATCATCAGAAATTTTGGCAATCAGATCAGCTTTGTTCATGGTTGATTATTTATTGGTTTGTCAGAGCCAACAAATTTAGAAGGTTTTTGATACCGGCAAAAAAAAGTTGATATCTTTTTAAAATAAATTAATCCTGCCGAACCCGCATGGGGCAAGGATTTGCGGGGTTTTGCCATGCCTGCCAAAAGAATGGTTTCTTTTGCACACTCAATGCACAATCTGCATCACGGAGCGGAACGCTACCAGTTTATCTCCCCATTTTTCAGTACCCTTCTTTCTCAAATCGGCGGCGTATTCCCTGATGTACCGGTTATAGAGGGCCTTGCTTTCCGCATGGTACTGCACGGCATAGGTCATCCCGTCCGATTCATCCACTTCCAGCAACTGCAGGATCTTTGCATCGGTAAAACAGCCGGTTTGTATCATTTCGGGAAAATGTTCTTCTTTAAGCCAGGTAAGCCATGGGCGGGCAATGGAATGATCCACTTTGACAGTAACATTGTAAACGATCATCAGTATCAGATTTTAATATCGAGGTATATCGGGCAGTGATCGCTGTGTTTGACGTCAGGAAATATCTGAGCGTCTTTCAGGTTTTTCTTCAGGGCTTCCGTGGTGCTGATGTAATCAATTCTCCATCCCTTGTTCTGCGCCCTTACAGTAGGGAAGCGCTGGCTCCACCAGCTGTAGCGGTGCGGTTCGGGGTGAAATTCCCTGAACGTATCTGTCCATCCGCTGCCCAGGAATTTGGTCATCCATTCTCTTTCTTCCGGCAGGAAACCAGAGGAGTTTTTATTCCCCTTCGGGTCGTGGATGTCAATTTCTTTATGGGCAATGTTATAGTCACCACAAAGAATAAGCTTCGGGTATTTCTTCTGCAACTTGTTCACCCAGGTATAAAATTCATCCAGCCATTTGTATTTGAATGCCTGGCGTTCATCGCCACTGGTACCGGAGGGGAAATAGGCATTGATGAGCCGTGTATCCTTAAAATCCAGTTGAATGATACGGCCTTCATCATCCGTGGGGCCATGGCCGTTGCCATATTCTGCTTTATCAGGCTTTATTTTAGTGAAAACCGCCACGCCGCTGTATCCTTTCTTTTGTGCACTGAACCAGTAATGCTGATAGCCCAAAGCTTCTATTTGCTTTACATCCACATCGCCCTGCATAGCTTTGGTTTCCTGCACACATATCACATCTGCCGGGTTTGTTTTCAACCAGTCAATAAATCCTTTTTTGATGGCGGCACGGATACCGTTTACATTGTAGCTGATAATACGCATTGCTTTATTGTTTAAATTGGAAAGCAATTTACATTTTATATGAAAGCATCAATAAAATCAGGAACCGGGGCTATTGTTCCGCCAAAGGAACATATCTATCTCGACGGGCCCAAGAGCCGGGGCTATGAGCTGGGTTTTGCCTGGCGGGTGTTCTGGCAATTTATCAAAGGGTTCCGCCAACTGCATTTTATCGGCCCCTGCATAACTGTTTTCGGATCGGCAAGGTTTAAAGAAGATCATATTTACTACCAAAGCGCAAAAGAAATCGGGAAGCTGATTGCCGAATCAGGGTTTACCACCATGACGGGGGGCGGTCCCGGCATTATGGAAGCGGCCAACCGCGGCGCTTTTGAAAACGGCGGCAGGTCGGTGGGCTGCAATATTCAGCTGCCTTTTGAGCAAAAAGAAAATCCGTATATGCACAAATCAGTCACTTTTGAGCATTTCTTTGTACGCAAGGTGCTGCTGGTAAAATACTCCTATGCTTTCATCATTATGCCCGGCGGGTTTGGAACGATGGATGAATTTTTTGAGATACTGACCCTGATACAAACCAAATCAGTAACCGGTTTCCCGGTGGTGCTGTTCGGAAAGGAATACTATCAGCCGCTGATGGAGAATATAGAATGGATGGCGCAACAGGGCACCATCTCCAGAGGAGATATGAGCCTGGTGCTGGTAACCGACAGTTCGGAGGAGGCCATGAACCATATTACTTCCTATATCAGCAGTAACTATAAAGTGAAACCAAGAAAACGGTTCTGGTGGTTGTTGGAAAAAAGATGATAACATTGTAAAAAAATCAGCACAAATGGATGTAAAATTTGTTGATATACTGGGAACAGTGGCAGGTATCATCACAACACTTACTTTTTTGCCACAGGTTATTAAAACATGGAAGGAGAAGTCAGCAAAAGATATTTCGCTAATGATGTTTCTGATAGCCGCTACCAATGAAGTAATGTGGATCGTTTATGGGGCATTACTGATGCCCATCAACTGGGTAATCATTGTCACCAATTCCGTTTTATTGGTTTTTTCTTCTATTATGATCTGGTTAAAATTCCGGTACAGCCATGCCTGAAATCAACACCATCATCTTCGATCTCGGTGGTGTGCTGATTGACTGGAACCCCGGCTATGTGTTTACCGAAAACTATTTTGAATCGCCGGAACAGCGGGAATACTTTCTTAACCATGTATGTACCCCGGACTGGAACGAGAACCAGGATGCCGGTTATCCCATCGCCAGCGCAACAGCAGAAAGGGTAGCCCTGTTTCCGGGGTGGGAGAAAGAAATAAAAGATTATTATGGGCGATGGACGGAAATGCTGGGCGGGCCTATTGATGAAACAGTGGAAATATTCAGACAACTGAGACAGAACCCTGTTTTAAAACTATATGCACTAACCAACTGGAGCGCCGAAACTTTCCCCATTGCCCTGCAGCGGTATGATTTCCTGCACTGGTTTGACGGGAGAGTGGTAAGCGGTGAAGAAAAAATGAGAAAACCTTTTCCGGAGTTTTACCAACTATTGCTTAACAGGTATAATATAAAATCCGAAGAGGCCTTTTTTATTGATGACAGTTTGAGAAATGTGAAGGCAGCAGAAGAACTTTCTATCAACTGTATTCATTTTCAGAAGCCGGAAGAATTACAGATGAGGTTGAAAGAAATAAAACTGATTTAATCACTCCAGCACCGGCCGCAGCCATTTCTCCGCTTCTTCCAAACTCATACCCTTTCTTTTGGCATAATCTATTAGCTGGTCTCTGCTGATCTTACCCAAACCAAAATAATGGCTCTGCGGATGCGCAATATACCAACCGCATACAGAAGCAGGCGGGTTCATGGCAAGGCTTTCGGTCATTTCAATACCAATGTTTTTGGTGACATCCAGCAGATCAAACAATTTTATTTTCTCGGTATGGTCCGGGCAGGCAGGGTAACCCGGGGCCGGGCGGATGCCCTTATACTCCTCTTTTATCAGTTGTTCATTAGTAAGATTCTCATCTTTAGCATAACCCCAGTATTCTTTTCTCACTTTTTGATGCAGACATTCGGTAAATGCCTCTACAAAACGGTCAGCCAGTACCTGTACCAGTATTTTGTTGTAGTCGTCATGCTCAGCAGCGAATTTGTCAATATATTTTCTGGCGCCATGGATGGTTACTGCAAAAGCTCCCATGTAATCCGATCCGGCCCCCTGCCTGCCCGCCGCAGCTATTGCGGAGGCGGATCCCCCGGGGTGAGAAGCGGATATTATTTCTTCTTTAGAACCAATCCAGTCTGTTTGCGGGGAAGGGCCGGGCTTGATGAAATCAGCAAGAGAAAAATTGGGTTGCCCAGCAGCTTTCTTTAATTGCTGACGCAATGATTCCAGCTTTACCTCTCCTTTATTGGTTTGTAATGTTATGGTGTCAGCATTATTGCTGCTGGCGGGCCAGAAACCAATTACTCCATCTGCCGTGAACCAGTTTCCACTGATAATCTGCTGTACCATTCTTTGAGCTTCATCATACAGTTTTGTGGCTTCTGCACCGAATATCTTATCCGTTAATACTTCCGGAAAGCGGCCGGGCATTTCCCAGGCGATGAAGAACGGCCCCCAGTCAATGTATTTTGCTATGGCAGCCAGATCAAATGCTTTCAGTATTTTAACTCCGTCAACAGCGGGTTTCACCGGCTTGTAGTTTTTCCAGTCGAAATATTCTTTGGTGATAACAGCCTCCTGGTAAGGGATGAAGTTTTTCTTATCCTTATTCAGGAATTGTGTCCGCAGGCTTTCATATTCATCTTTTGTTTTTTGCAGCAGCACATCTTTCTCCTTACTCAGCAAAGTACTGACGGCTGTCACACTCCTGGAGGCATCCAGGATATGCAGCACGCCATTATCATATTGCGGGGCAATCTTTACTGCCGTATGCATTCTTGAGGTGGTGGCGCCGCCAATCAGCAGCGGCTGTTTCATGTTGCGCCGTTTCATTTCATGCGCTATATGCACCATTTCATCTAAAGAAGGAGTGATGAGACCACTTAAACCAACAATGTCCGCTTTTTCTTTTTCAGCCGTATCCAGGATTTTATCCGCGGGCACCATTACTCCAAGGTCAACAATATCATAGCCGTTGCAGCCGAGCACCACACCTACGATATTTTTTCCAATATCATGTACATCGCCTTTTACCGTGGCTAATAACACTTTTGGCGCACTGCCATTGCCGGCAAGCGGATTGTTTTTCTTTTCTTCTTCAATAAAGGGAGTAAGCCAGGCCACACTTTTCTTCATCACCCTTGCACTTTTTACCACTTGCGGCAGGAACATTTTTCCGGCGCCGAACAGATCTCCCACCACATTCATGCCGTCCATCAGCGGTCCTTCAATCACATCTAATGGTTTGGGGTATTTTATTCTTGCTTCTTCCGTATCTGTGTCAATGTAATCCGTAATACCATTTACCAACGAGTGTTTCAGTCTTTCTTCCACAGAAGCATTGCGCCAGCCTTCATCTTTTACCGCTTCTTTGCCTTTTGCCTTTACTGTTTCAGCAAAGGCAATCAGTTTTTCGGTTGCCTCGTTGTTATCATTGTTACGGTTCAGGATTACATCTTCACATAGTTCCCGCAGCTGCGGTTCTATTTCATCATACACCACCAACTGCCCTGCATTCACAATACCCATGTCCATACCAGCCCTGATAGCATGGTAAAGAAAAACAGCATGCATGGCTTCCCGTACATGGTCATTGCCCCGGAAAGAAAAGGAAAGATTGCTGACACCGCCGCTTACCTTGGTCAGCGGCATCAATTGTTTGATTTCTCTTGTCGCTTCAATGAAATCAACGCCGTAGTTATTGTGCTCTTCCAACCCGGTAGCTACAGCGAAGATATTGGGGTCGAAGATGATATCCTGCGGATCATAGCCCACCTGTTCTGTGAGTATTTTGTAAGCCCGGTGGCATATCTGCACTTTGCGGTTTTTGGTGTCCGCCTGTCCTTTTTCATCAAAAGCCATTACGATGACGGATGCTCCATAACTCTGGCAGATAATGGCCTGCCCGATGAACTTTGCCTCTCCCTCCTTCATGGAGATGGAGTTCACAATGCACTTTCCCTGCACACATTTCAGCCCCGCCTCAATGATTTCAAATTTCGAACTGTCGATCATGATGGGAATCCTGGCAATGTCCGGCTCACTCTGCACCAAATTCAGAAAAGTAGTCATCGCCAACACACCATCCAGCAGTGCATCATCCATGTTCACATCCAGCACCTGTGCGCCGTTCTCCACCTGCTGCCTTGCCACACTTAATGCATCTTCATATTTATTTTCCCTGATAAGCCGGGCAAATTTTTTGGAACCGGTCACATTGGTCCGTTCACCTACATTCACAAAATTGGTTTCCGGCCGGATGGTGAGCGGTTCTAATCCGGACAATCTCAGATAGGGCCTGATAATATTATTGTCCTGCATTTACGGGTTCTTTTTTGTAAACAGTTTTTTCAGGGATGAAAAATTGTTTACAATGAGTATAACGATGGATAGTATTAAAAGCAGTTGCGGGGTACTCATGCAAAGGTTGTTTCAGCCACCGGCAGTTGTCTCGGTGCAATATTTTTTACTTCCTGTGCTATATGCCGGATATGATCAGGGGTGGTGCCGCAGCAGCCACCCACAATATTCACCCAGCCTTCTTTGGCCCAGTCTTCCAGGTAATGGGCCGTTTCATGAGGTTGTTCATCGTATTCGCCCATGGCGTTGGGTAATCCTGCATTGGGGTAGGCCGATACATAACAACTGGCTATTTGCGATAACTCCTCAATATGCGGCCGCATTTCTTTGGCGCCGAGTGCACAGTTTAATCCGATGCTCAATGGCTTTGCATGCATTACAGAAGTATAAAAGGCCTCCAGTGTTTGCCCGCTGAGTGTTCTGCCACTTGCATCAGTTATTGTTCCTGAAATCATTACAGGAAGTGAGAGCTTGTTTGTATCTCTGAAATATTTTTTAATAGCAAAAATGGCTGCTTTGGCATTCAGGGTATCAAAAATGGTTTCAATCAGCAATACATCAACGCCGCCATCCACCAGGCCCCGCACCTGGTCGTAATAGGCATCCACCACTTCATCAAACGTAACAGCACGGAACCCGGGATTGTTTACATCAGGTGAAAGGGATAATGTTTTATTCAGGGGACCTATTGCCCCGGCCACCCACCTCAACCCCATCCCTTCTCTCCACTGGGGAGAAGGGGGATTTTCTGCGTGATATTGTTCCACTGCTGCTCTTGCACACTTTGCAGCAGCCACATTCAGTTCATAAGCCAGTGACTGCATTTCATAATCAGCCATCGCAATGGAAGTGCTGCTGAAGGTATTTGTTTCGATAATGTCTGCACCGGCATCCAGGTATTGTTTGTGTATGCCGGTGATGATGGCCGGTTGTGTAATATTCAGCAGGTCATTATTGCCCTTTACATCACAATGCCAGTCTTTGAACCGCTCACCACGGTAATCAGCCTCTTTTAATTTATGACGCTGAATCATAGTGCCCATGGCGCCATCAATAATTAAAATGCGTTCCTTCAAACAATCCTGAATTGTTTTCATAACAATATTGTTTGTGAACTATAAACGCTGGGAAACCAATAGAGGAGTTTCGTTGACGTTTATTAGTTCCGTTTGGTCAGGCCGAACAATAAACAAATCCGCCTGTGAATACGGGGCAAAGCTAAGATATATGCCTGTAATAAGCAAGCCATCACTAAAGCTGCGGCTTGCAGGCAGGCCCGGAAGATTTACCTGTTCGAGACATAATTCTCCACGGGCAGCCGGTTTTGCAGGCTGCGCCCAAGGGTCATTTCATCGGCGTATTCCAGTTCACCGCCAAAAGCTATGCCCCTTGCAATGGTGGTAATGCGGGCGGGGTGACCCTTGTCACTGGCTCCTGCGGACAGTTTCTTTTGAATGTAGTAGATGGTGGTATCTCCCTGGATATTGGGATTGAGGGCAAAAATGAGTTCTGCAGTCCTTTCTTTCTCCACCCGGTGAACAAGGGATTCAATGGTAAGCTGATCAGGGCCGATGCCATCCAATGGCGAAATAACACCGCCCAGCACATGATAAGTACCGTTGTACTGCTGGGTGCTTTCAATCGCAATCACATCCCGGATGCTTTCCACCACGCAGATCATATCCTGCCTGCGCATGGAATTGGCGCAAATAGAGCATATATCGCCATCGGCCACATTGAAGCAGCGATGGCAAAATTTTATTTCACTTCTCATTTTAGCGATCACTTCGCTGAAATGGCCGACCTCTTTGCTGTCCTGTTTTAATAAATGCAATACTAAGCGTAACGCCGTCTTTTTGCCAATACCCGGCAATTTGGCAAACTCGTTGACTGCATTTTCCAGAAGGGAGGAGGAGAATTGCATATCACGAAGGTACAAGGAACACGGCACACGGCACAAGTCTCGAAGCGGTCCTGAGCCTTGTTTTCTTGCCTCTTGTGCCTTTATAAAGTGATCTCAAATTCATTCTGGAAATTGGGCTTTACAGCAATTTTCCGTTCAATGGGTTTTACGATCTCCGGCTGCTTGTGTTTTCCAAAAAACTCTCCCGGGTCCCATTTCCCGTTTTTATTCAGGTCGTACAGAATGCGAAGGTCATATTCACCCGGCAGAAAAAGCGGTTGGGAAACCTCCGGGCTGGTCATCGGGAAAGATCTGAGAATGGTCTCACCGGTCAGGATAAATAATACCGGGTTGAGGGAAAGGTCCAGGTTCTTCAGTTTTATCTTCAGCGAACCGTAGTCGGCCAGTTTTTTGGTTTTGAAATTCAGGGTGTCTGTTTTTAATAACTTCTTACCCGAAGAATCTTCCGCAAATCCCTTATCCATGATAAGCTGGTACTGTGTGTTCTCTTTCCACTGCTGCACCAGGGTTATGATCCTGTTGCTGCTGTCTTTTTCGAAATGGTAACCGCTGGCAGGAGTGAAAACAGAATCAGTAAACAACCGGATCTTCAACGAGTCGAATAAACGGAGAGGGTCGTCAAAACTAATAGTGAGATTTCCCAGCAGGTCCTGCTGGCCATTTGAGAGATTGGTCTGGTATCTTAACCTGTTCTCTGATTCTTTTTTGGGTTTACTGCGACCACCCAGGTTTACGGAAGACAAAACTGAGGCAAGCGATGGGGCTGGTCTGGCTGAATAAGCATACAGGGTGATGGTATCTTTTTTCAAACTGGTTACAACAGGCTTGTCTGCAAAAGCAAACAGTTGCTTATCGTCAAAATACCGGCGGGTGCCGCCATCATCTTTCAGGGCATAGAGATAGAATGTTCGGGGCGGTAAATTTTTGAAGACGAAATTCCCCTTGCTGTCCAGTTTGGTAATATACCTGGGTCTTTCTTTCACCACCGCCGAATCACCGGCACCCGTATGCAGCATTACAATCAAAGTTGTATCGGTTTTCCCGGTTTCTGCCAGTATCACTTTGCCCCGCAGTTCCAGCGAATCAATATAGCTGCCGGTAGAAAAAGTGTAAGTAAAATTTTTAAGCACATTTCCTTCTGTGAAGTCTTTGATGGCTTCGCCAAAGTTCAGGGTATAAGTGGTATTTGCTTCCAGGCTGTCCTTCAGCTTTACTGTCAGAGTGTTGAGCCGGTAATTAACTTCCGGGGTGGTTTTGGGAAGCGGCGATAATACCAGGTATTGCTGGGGGTTCTGCAACTCGATGAATTCGTTGAAAGAAAACGTTATCCTGTTACCGGAAAAATTTCTTGTTGAATCTCCCGGATTTGCCTTTTCAAGAATGGGCGGCAAAGAATCCCTCGGCCCGCCGGAAGGGGGGATGATGTTTGCGCAGCCGGGCAAAACCGAAATTTGCTGGACAAAAAAGAGGATTATGAGAAAAAAAAGTAATAATTGCTTCATGAAGCGGACTGAATGTCTGCAAACTTAAACGCTTTCGGGTTACAGGGCGCTTTGGTTCTCTCAATAACCTATAAAAATCATGTTAACCTTGCCTGCCCGCCTTTGTATAGCTTCAGCGGAGCAAGCCAACAGGCAGGTCATGGTTCTGTTTCTTCTTCCGGCTCATGAAAAGCGACAGCCAGGTTATTTGTTTTAACAAAATTGCACCAGTGGCAGTCCTCCCTGCCACAACCGGTATAAAACTCCCGGTTCTGGATTTTTCCCCAGGTACTGGTTATTTGTTGTGTTACAGTGGTAATATCTGCGGGAGTGATTATTACTTTTTCTTTGCGATAGCTTTTCTTTCTATCCGGTTCAATGAAATCAAATTCTGTACTTACCACTTTCCAGTCCTTCTGCTCATAATTGTCTATAAGAATTTTATAAAAGACTGCCTGCCGCCAGTAATCGCCGCCATTGGGGTCTTTGTCAGAGGGGCCTTTGGTTTTTGGAGTGGCTTTGTCCGGGTCGCCGGTTTTATAATCCACTACATTCACGGCTTTACCGTCAAATTCCAGCTTATCTATCTTTCCTTTAATAGGCACATTTTTCACCAGCACATTGCGGATGTTTCTTTCAATGGAAACTACTTTGTTAAAAGTGCTGATATTCTTATCATAGTAGTTGCTGAGCACTTCCTGTCCGTATTCCATGCGGCGGGTAAACTGTTCTTTGGTAAAGCTTTCCCGGTGGCGCTGCAAATACCATTCAAAATCTGCAATAAATTCTTCTTTGGAAGGAAACCGTTCTTTCTTTCCATCCTGCATCTTGCGGAATAATTTTTCAAGGGTATAGTGAACCGCTGAGCCAAACTCGGTGGCTTCATTCTTAGGATAGGGGATGCGGACAACCTGCTTGTAATAAAACTCCAGCGGGCATTTTATATACTGGTTCAGCGCTGTTACGTTCATCACAAACCTATCCAGCACCCGGCTCACAAATTGTTCTTCCATCTTTTCAATTCCAGGCGCCGGCGCTTCACCAAAACTTAGTGCGGCGAACTCCGTGATCACTTCATTATCCACCATTGTTTTTACAGCAGGAAGCTCATGCTGGTCCTGTATTTCAGCAACAAACATGGAAGGCTCCAGCTCCTTTCCATCATTTTTGAAGCTGCTGTAAGAAATGCATAGATGCTGCTCAGCCCTTGTTAATGCCACATAAAACAGGCGGCGCAGCTCTTCTTCTTCATTTCCGGCAGATTGCGAGGAGAATATTGTGTCAGGAAGTTTGTATCCACCACCCGGTTTTCGTTTCTTTTCCCAGACAAAAGAATTGCACCCGGCTATAAACACATATTCAAACTCCAAGCCTTTGGAGCCGTGGGCCGTCATCAGGTTTACTCCTTTATCGCTTCCGCTGACCTGTACCAGGGGTAATGAGATACCTTCTTTTTCCATCATCTCAATCAAATTCACAAAGCCCTGCAGGTTTAATGACGGGTTGCGGTGTGTTTCATCCTTTACAAAATCAAACAAACCGGTCAGTACCAGCAGTTGCCAGTGTTTGTCATGGCTTTGCATGATATGGCTGAGCACACCGGCACCCCTTACAATACTGTCAAACAAATGGCGGAGTGTAAGATTAGAAACATCGCTGATTAATTTTTCAATGGCGGCGGATGCTTTCTTTAAGCCCTCATTAATTCCGTTGCTGAATAAATCCCTGGCAGGAGTGTTAGCTTTTTCTGCCAGTAACTGGCGGATGGAGATTTTCTCCCCGATATATTTTTTATCCGCTGTTTCAATACTCAGTTTTGCGATATCCACCGGCGGGATATGAAACCAGTCAAAATGTAGGATCTCAAAAAGCATTTCATCGCCGCTGTAAGGAATATCATGCTCTGATGCAAGGTATTTCAGTACAAGGATGATCTTTTGCGCTTCCGGCAACTCCAGCATATTCAGGTGCCGCTTGCTATAGACGGGTACATTCAGCAGTTTGAAATACTGCGCCAGTTCTTCGCCATATTTATTTTCCCTGTAAATGATACCGATCTTTCCCGCAGGTACTCCCTTTGCCACCAACTGTTGTACTTCTTTGGCAATGCCAATCATTTCCAATCGCTGGCTTTCGTATTCCCTTATTTGCGGAAGCTGTTTTAACCCTTTGAGGCTGTCTTTGCCTGACAATAACTCTTTGCTCAGACCGTCTATCTTTTTTACTAAACGTTCATTGTTCCGGTTGATCAGCGTTTTGGAAACATCCAGTATCGGTTGTGTGGAACGGTAGTTATCAGTAAGCACCACCGTCAGCAAATCGTTTTTATAATTACACGCAAAGTCCATCATGTTCTCCACGTTGGCGCCCTGGAAACGGTAGATGCTCTGGTCATCATCACCTACCACAAACACATTCGGTTTGTCCCAGTAACTGATGAGGAGTTCTACTAATTTGTTTTGTGTGCCGCTGGTATCCTGGTATTCATCTACCAGAATGTACTGGAATTTTTCCTGGTAATTGGCCAATAAATTCTTGTTTTCCTGAAAGGCTTTGATGACCCAGTTGATCATGTCATCAAAATCATAGCGGTTTTTTTTCCGCATCAGTTGCTGGAAGCGGTCAAACTCACCCACGGCGGCCCGCAGCTTTTCCATCCGTTCTTTTTCTTCTTCTATCTTTTCCTGCTTCAGGTCGCCGGCATTAAATCCTTTATATTTTCGCTTGTAAATAAATTCATCTCTTGTTGGTAAATCGGCGAGGTATTCATCAATTTTCTGGATGATAAACTCCGGTGTCCATCCTTCCCGTTTCATATTACTGAAGAGGGATTGCAGGTTGTTTACTTCAAAATATACATCGCCCCGGTAGCGTTTCAAGGGATGATTTTTTGGGAAAGAGTCAACCAGTTCTTTGAAGAGCTGTGCTTTCTCCAGATCTGAAATTGGATCAAGCGCCGTTTTTTCAAACAACAAAAGGTTCTCCTGTATCACATCGTTGCAAAAAGCATGAAAGGTGTAAATATTTACTTTATAGGCATCCGGGCCTATGAATTGCAGCAGTCTTTTACGCATGGCCACCACGCCGGCATCGGTGTAGGTGAGGCAGAGAATGTTTTGAGGAAGCGCATCTGTATCCAGTAAAATTTTCCCTATACGGCTGGCCAGTATCTGTGTTTTACCGGTACCGGGTCCGGCAATCACCATTACAGGCCCTTCAATGCTGTTAACGGCCAGTCGCTGTTTTTCATTCAGCTTGTCATATTCTTCTGCAAATTTCCTCTCTAATCTTTCTTTATTAAATGACATTATCAGCCGGACTTTTCGGTTCAAAAATGATTATTCAAACGAATTTAAACCAATAATCCGCATGGCGGCTTTTTCCATTAAAACAGTCAAAATATCCCGGCTCCCCCGGATCAAATATCAAAACCCACAGGGATTTCCGGCCCTATACAACTTTTGACCGCCCGCCGGCATCCACTACCAACCGCTTCATGCTCTTATATTATATTTGCCCAACATTTTTTTTCATATGTACTGCGGAAAGACCCTCCCCTTTTTATTGCTGCTGATCCCTGCCTGTACGGAGTGCCTTGCCCAATTGCAGGCGGTGCATTCTTTTCGGAAAGACGATACAGCGCTGAAAAGAAAATACTGGAACCAGGCCCTTATCAAAAAAGAGGCATTAATAAACGCCCTGGCTAAAGAAAACAGCAAGGATTACAAAAGAGCTTACGATAACATGTTTGAAACCGTGGAAGACCTGCTGATGAGCCACCGTTCGGTAACCGAACAGACTGCAGACAGCTACATCAAATCTGTGGCTTCAAAAATAATTGATGCCAACCCGGAACTAAGGGAGCTTGAAGTGAGGATGGTCTTTTCGAGGGATTTTTTCCCCAATGCTTACAGTTTCGGGGAGGGTACCATTGCTTTCAATGCCGGTTTGTTTGTTTACCTGAACAGCGAGGCCGAACTGGCCTTTATATTATGTCATGAACTGGCGCACTTTTACCTCGACCACAGCCGCAGGAAACTGGACCGGTATGTGGACATGGTCAACAGCGACAGCCTGAAGAAAGAAATTAAACGTATTACCAAAAAGGAATACCGGGTGGCGGAACAGGCAGACAAACTGGTAAAGGCATTAGTATTTGATGTAAGCCGCCACAGCCGTTATGCCGAAGAGGAAGCCGACCGGGTGGGGATGCGGTTTCTTAAAAACTCCGGGTACAGCGGAAACGGATTCATTACCACCATGCAACTGCTGGACAAGGTAGATGACACCACCATATTCGCTCCGCTGAACCTGCAGAAAGTATTGTCCTTTCCTGATTATCCATTCCGGGAAAGATGGATAAAAAAAGAATCAGTCATTTTTGGCGCTATGAACCCTGACGATGCTTCCGTGCTCACCAAAAAGGAGAAAGATTCGCTGAAAACCCACCCGGATTGTTTAAAGCGGATTGCCCTGCTGAAGGATTCTGCACTGAAAATAACCGGCAGGGATTTCCAGGCCGATGAGAAAATGTTCCGGCAACTGAAACAGGACTTTGTGCCGGAAATAGTGGAGGATGTTTACAAAAACAGGAATATCAGTTTCAACTTATATCTTAGCCTGCAGATGCTGCAGGAAGGCAGACATGTGCCGCTGGCGGTTTATTCCATAGCAAGGGACATGAACGAACTGTACAAGCACCAGAAGGAACACCAGCTGGGCCTTATTATTGAAACCGAAAACCGGCGTTTTACAGAAGGCTATAATGCACTGCTGCGGATGCTGTACAGGTTGCGCCTGAATGAAATCGCCGATCTGAATGCCGCATTTTGCTCTTTTTACTCGGAACAGATGAAAGGCTATGAAGGATTTGCTGAAGAAATGAAGAGAGCTGCTGAAAATAAAAAGTCACATCAATAATTTAAATATACAAACATGAAAAAACTACTGTTCGCAGTTATATGGATGACAGGTCTCACTGTAACACTGAATGCCCAGCGGATGACCGTTGAAAATGTACATAGGGCATCAGCCCGTAATGCGTCTGCCATCAGGGAAGGCTCTGATGTAAAGGGCTATTATTTCTTTTTTATCAGTGATAAAATTGATAAAAAAACAAATGAGTACACTCTCCGCATTACCGACAACAGCCTGAAGCTGCTGAAGGATGTAAAATTCCAGGACTCAAAACATGTGTATATCCTTGAGTCTTCTTTCAATGGCACCGACCTCATCTTCCTGCTGTACAATGATGATGAAAGGACATTTGAATACCAGGTGTACGGGGCTGATGGCAAGAAAAAGCACAGCTACAACCGCCAGCTTACCAAAAAAGAAGAAAAATACCTGGAGGCCACTTACCTGGGCACAGATGAGGAAGATGAAACCTATAAGGGATTATATCCGATTGAAAACACTGGTTTCATTTCTGTGATGCCCAGCCGGGAGGATAAAGATTATACCTTCCAGGTTGATTATTTTGGCACGGATAAAAGAAAGCAATGGACCTATACACCCACCGAAGGCGGAAAAAGATTTATGGGGGATTATCTTGGTTACTACAAAGGCACCGTATATCTGGAAGTGCTGCGTTATGGCGGCGCATTTGATCAGAAACCGGATTCTTATATCCTGGGGCTTAGCCTCGAGACCGGCAAAAAGATATTTGAAAAACCTACAGACAGCAAGTTCAGGTTTTACCCCGCCAGTCTATCGCTGGTGAATGAGGGCAAAGCTTATATCTATGGCGAGTACTTTGATGTGGATGCCAATATCATGAAGGACAAATCAAAAGGGTTTGCTTTCTGGGGCATTGATGAAAAAGGCGCCATCACCGGGGAAAAATACCTTTCATGGGATGTGGAAATAAGCAAATACCTCAGCGTTACTTCAAAAGGTAAGATTGAAGACTTTGGCTTTATGTACCTGCACCAGATTGTGCAAACAGCCGACGGGAAAATATATGCGATTGGGGAAGGTTTCAAAAAAGTAGCCAGCGCCCTGGGAATTGCATCCACCATATTATCCGGCGGGGGCAGGGGCAGGGCCAGTGTTACCAAGATAAAAGTAACAGATATGATGGTGCTGACCTTTGACCAGGACTTCAATATCAAAGGGGCTAAAGTATATGAGAAAAACTCCAACAATATTGAGTTACCGGGCGGCTATGATTTTATAAGCACCCCGCTGATGGGCAAGATGCTGAAATATTATTACGGCGGGTTTGACTATGCCTATACACAGGCTAATAAAGAACTTACTTCTTTTTCTGTGTGCTACAGCGATTTTGTAAAAGAGAAAGGCAGCTATAAAGGCGGTACGTTCAATTCCATTACTTATGCTGATGGTAAGTTTACCACGGACAGGATCAACACAAAATCAGACGCTAAGTTTTCAGCGATATACCCCAGCAAGCAGGGCCAGGTGCTCATCATGGACTACTACAAAAAAGACAAGCGGCTGGAGATGCATATTGAGAAAATGAATTAAACGGCGAATGAAGTTTGGCTGGTGGGCAGTACCGAAGAGTCATTAATGACATGTGCGGTAAGATCTAAAAAGGTTGACAGCATTAACTGTCAACCTTTTTAATAAAGTAGTTAAAACCCTGCTAACCACTTGCTATTTACCATTTCCTATCCCGGCATCCTTGAAATATATTTTTCAATCTGTTTTATCTGGTCAACAATTTGCGGGGTGGTTGGCCTCAGCGCTTTGGCTTTCCTGAAAAAATCTTTGCTGGCCCTGAACTCCCTTTTGTTCATCATAATGCTGCACATCTGTAAATAAGCGGCTGCTTCATTTTCCTTATCCGGCAACCCTTTGCGGATGGCCTGGCGGATATAGCTCTCGGCCTGTTTCAGATCATTCTTTTGCATCATCAGCATTCCCATCTGCAGCATGCTGGCGCCTTCGGCTTCTTTCATCGGCATGCCGAGGTCAAGCCCCTTCTTCATACTTTTTTCTGCGCCTTCAAAGTCCTGCTTCATCATGGAAATATTCCCTTTCAATGTGTAATACACTGAGCGGATGGGTTTGTACAGCAAGTTGGGAAATTTGATAGAAGCCAGCACTTTTTCGGCTCCTTCCATATCGCCTTCTTCCATATATGTCTGGATCAGCCGCAAGGGGCCGAAGAAAAAATGACCCAGCACCAGGATGACGCCAACCAGGTACAGCGGAAATGCGGGCCAGAAACTGCCGGAATAGTTGACATAGATCCCCAGGGCGATCAGCACCAGGCCGATCCAGAGACGGTATTTTATGAGGAGGTTGTAGAATTTCATGGTTCAAATTTTGGGAGGGCAAAGATAAGGGCTGGCTGTGTAAGGGTAATTACTCTTTTGCATCGTTGATTTCAATCCAGTAGCCATCGGGGTCTTTGAAATAAATCTGTTTTACGCCATCTACCCGAATGGTAACAGACCCTTTTTCTCCTGCCCAGTTTTCAAATTCAATGTTGTTTTTTTTCAGTTTGTACATAAAGTCAGTAACAGATGTTACACTAAAACAGAGATGGGAGTTCTTATTCTGCCGGGTTGCTTTCTCAGCGCCTGAAATAATGTGTAAATGTGTTTTAGGCCCGATGCTGAACCAGGCATGGCGGCCATCACGGAAGGGTTCGGGCATGCTGTCTAACCCGATTATATCCCTGTAAAAGCGGGTGCTTATGTTCAGATCCACGACATAAAAAGCAATATGGTTAATCCGCGGAGATTGTGCCATAAGGTTATTAGTATGAATTAAACAACCCGAACCCAAAGCAAAAACTACTGGTAATATCTTTTTCATAACAGGCAATTTGAAAGTCGTAAAGTAGGGCTTTTATAGACGAAAACTGCTATTTTTGCCGCCCGGTAATTTTAGATTATCCTGGTCCCGTAGTTCAATGGATAGAATAGAAGTTTCCTAAACTTTTGATACAGGTTCGATTCCTGTCGGGACTACCACTCAAAATACAGCGCCTCGCTGTCTTTTCTAATTATTGCACTGCATGTTTTCGTAAGTTACAGCGTCAAAAACCCCGGAATTAAAGCCATTGAACGAACAGGAACTGATACAGGGACTCCGGAACGGAGAGGAAGCTGCTTTTAAATACCTGGTGGTCACCTGCCAGGACAGGGTCTATAACACTGCTTTAGGTATTGTACAGAATGCCGAGGAAGCGGAAGATGTGGCGCAGGAAGTTTTTATACAGGTGTATCGTTCTATCCATAGTTTTAAAGGAGAATCCAAACTTACCACCTGGCTGTATCGTATTGCCACCACCCGGGCCCTTGACCTGCTGAGGAGCCGCAAGAGCAAAAAAAGGTTTGGGCTGCTGCAGCGTCTTTTTGGCGATGGAAACGAACCGGTTTATGAAATACCCGATTTTAACCACCCCGGGGTGGCACTCGACAGGAAGGAAAATGCAGCTAAACTCTTCAAAGCCATCAGCCGTTTACCCGAAAACCAGAAAACAGCCTTTACCCTGCACAAACTGGAAGACCTTAGTTACCAGGAGATTAGTGAAGTGATGCACACTTCACTGCCGGCAGTGGAGTCGCTGATGCACCGGGCTAAGCAGAAACTGAAGAAAATGCTGGAGAAAGACACCGGCTGAAGCCGGGTACCACGAAAGTTTTACCTGATGTTCACGTCAAAAATGTTGTTTATGAATACTGACAAAAACAAGAAAACAGAAGAGATCCTCAGCAGCCTCGATGGCCTGAAAAAAGCCACAGCGCCTGATTTCTTTTATACCCGGCTGAAAGCAAGGATGGAGAAAGAAACCCTCCCTGTTGATCCCAAACCGGGCAGGGTGCTGAGACCTGTATTTGCTTTGACAGCGCTGGTTGCCGTATTACTGATAAATGCGGCAGTGATCTTTACCAAAAGCAATGCCGGTGAAACCATTTCCGTGAATGAAGGCGAAACACTTCAGTCCATCGCTGCGGACTACAACCTGAATGATGTAAGCAGCATTTACGATTTAAACGAGGACAAATAATCATGAAGAACAATAAGCTACTGACCATTGCAGTAATTGTGCTGCTGCTGAGCAATATTGCCCTTGTTGCTTTTATGCTGACGGGCAAAAACAAAAAAAGCGATAAAAGGCACGACGGCAGGAGGGAACCATTTGAAATGATGGTAAAAGAGTTGGGTATGACGGAGCAGCAGCAAAAAGATTATAAGCAGATGAAGGAAGAGCACATGAAGAATGTGAAGCCTTTGTTTGATTCAATAAGAGCCGCCAAGTCGGCTTTCTTTGCCCTGACAAAAGACAGCGGAGCCACTGATAGCATCATCCATCTCTACAGCCTGAGAATAAGCGAAAGACAAGTGACGCTGGACAAAGTCACTTTTACCCACTTCCGGAATGTAAGGAAACTCTTTACTGCGGAACAGCAACCCAGGTTTGATACATTCATGCAGAAGATGATGCACCGGGGAAGAAGGGATTCGGCTGAAAAAAGGAAATAACGTCTTTTTAGCTGTATATCCTCTCAATTGCATCCCTGTATTTCTCCATAATCACTTTTCGCTTCAGCGACAATTTGGGTGTCATCTCGCCGGTGTCCACACTCCATTCATTGGGCAGCAGTTCAAATTTTTTTACCTGTTCCACATGATTAAAATATTTATTGAAGCTTTCTACCAGGTCTTTGAACAGTTCAATGATCTTCGGGTTCCGCATCAGTTCTTCATGGTCTGTATCAGTGACCCCGTTTTTCCGGCACCAGTCTTTCAGGTTGGGGAAAGAGGGAACGATCAGGGCGCCTACAAATTTCTTTTCAGCCCCAACCAGCATTACCTGCTCAATGAAGGGCGATTCTTTCAGCTTGTTTTCAATGGGCAGTGGGGCCACATATTTGCCGCCGCTGGTTTTAAAAAGCTCCTTTTTGCGGTCGGTGATTTTTAAAAACCCGTTTTCCAGCAGCAATCCTATATCGCCGGTATGAAACCAGCCATCAGGCGTCAACACCTCAGCGGTCAGATCAGGACGCTTATAATAGCCCATCATATTATTCGGGCCACGGCTGAGTATTTCTCCGTCTTCGGCAATTTTTACTTCCACACCTTCAATCAAAGGACCCACAGTGCCAAACATCCGGCCAGCTTCATCATACCTGTTTACAGAAATTACCGGCGATGTTTCCGTAAGCCCGTATCCCTCCATGATGGGGATCCTGGCGGCAGTGAATATCCGGATCAGCCTTACCTGGCAGGCAGCGCCACCGGTGACAACACATCTCAGGTTGCCGCCAAGCCCTTCCCGCCATTTGCTGAAAATAAGTTTATTGGCAAGACCTAATTGAAAATTGTACCAGCCACCCATGTTCTTATTGATCTCAAATTTTTCGGCCAGGCCATGCGCCCAGAAGAATAATTTCTTCTTAAGGCCGTGGAGTTCATTTCCTTTCTGCATGATCTTGTCATACACTTTTTCCAGCAGCCGCGGCACGGTGGTGAACATATCCGGCTTTACTTCTTTTAAATTGTCACCGATGGTTTCTAAACTTTCGGCATAATAGATGGAAGTAAGGTTAAACAAGTACAGGTAGGTCACCATCCTTTCAAAAATATGGTTGAGCGGAAGAAAACTCAGTGACCTCATGTTCTGGCCAGGGGGGAAACAGGGGCTGGATGCAAGTACATTGGACAAAATATTCCGGTGGCTCAGCATTACGCCTTTGGGTGTGCCGGTTGTGCCGGATGTATAGATGATAGTAGCCGCATCTTCATATTGAATCCTCTCTGAGATGGGTTTGATCTGTGTGATCAGTTCAGAGGTGGCGGCGGCTGTCACTTCTTTCCAATGCCTTCCGTTGGCCACATGCTCGAATGTGAATACTTCTTTTAAAGAAGGTACCCGGCCTTTTATGCTCATTACTTTATGAAAAGTATCCTCGTCATTTACAAAGACAATTTTTACCTGTGCATCATTGAGCACAAACTCCAGTTCATTTACATTAATGGTAGGATAGATGGGAGTGAGTAATGCGCCGATTTGCTGCACGGCAAGGTCCAGCATCACCCATTCGGGCCGGTTTTTGGAAAGCACAGCCACTTTATCCCTTCCTTCCACCGTCATATCATTAGGGCCGATGCTCATGCTGAGTAAACCTGCGCTTAACTGGTTCACCGTTTCTGCCACTTCCTGTGTGCTGTATTTCTTCCACTGGCCTGCGGCCTTGCCCGCCAGCATATCAGGCAGGGCATTTCTTTCAAGCTGGTAAGTAATGCAGTCGAAGAGCCGTTTGGGTTCTGTCATGGTGCAATCATTATTTAGAATAACCTTTCCGGGGGGTCAGCAAGCACTGAACAAATTAGGTAAAAAAGCATATATAAAAAAACCCGGAGAACGGTAGTGGGGTTCGGCGAGTAGCGAGTAGGAACGAACTGTCTAAAATTTTGACCCCACTAGCCACTAGCTGAACCCTACTAGCCTGCTGAAAAGCTGTGATAGTTTTAATTAACCTGGTAATACTGGTTTGGGGGCATACGAAACACCCGGCTTTTCTGAAACGTAACGAAATTGTTATACTCTTCGGCGTGGGTCTTTGTCCAGTTATCATAAGCAGCCAGGTTGTCAACCGGCCCGAAAAGCCATTGATTATATGCGTCAAACATGCCTTCTGCCAGTAATTGCTTATGGAAATCAAAAAGCCGGAACGGATAACGGCTGGAATAAGTGGCATACCAGTCCAATATGAACCGGGTGCGGATCATTGTCAGTATTTCTGCGCTGAGACCTTTACTGACCAATGAAGATTGCTTTGCAACTGTCTCAAGAAACTTTTTGGCAAATTCACTTTTATTTTTTTCTTCACCTGCCATCAGGTCGGCTTCGGCAAACAATTTTTCCTTATATCCCTGCAGCAGTTGCTGTTTCATGGCAGCGCCCCTTTCGCCCAGGCTTTCCATGTTGATGAATATTTCGCCATAAATAAGGCTCCACACTTTGTCTTTGGTATAGAAATAATAATTGGCGGCATTGTAATAATTGCCGCTGTAAGCCGGGTCCACCCGTATGCCTTCTTCCCAGAAGCTGATGGCGGAAAAATCCTTGATGGCCCAGAGCAGTTCGCCGTACTCGCTGAGCAGCGGCCCGCTTTTAGGGAATTTCTTCAGGGCTCTTTTGTATATCCTGTCACATTCCTTTACTTCTTCGAGTGCTTTGTAAACATTTCCCGCAATCTGGAAGGTAACCACATCGGCATCGTCTCTTTCCACCAATACCTTTACGCCATCCAGCGCCCGGGTATAATCCCTCTTCAGGTAATAACTCAACACCAGGTCTTTTTGCATTTCCAGGTTATTCTTGTCCTGCTGCAATGCCCGGATGAGTACGATAATGGCATTGTCAAAGTCGCCGGAACGCATAAAGGTTTTCGCTGTTTCATGCAGCTTCTTAGGGTCTTCGGGCTGGGCCGCAGCGATGAATGAGCAAAAACTGATTAAAAGAAGAAAAAATGTTTTTTTCATACTGCAAATTAAAAATAAAGAGACGCTGTGCGTAACGTCTCTGTTGCAAAAATAACAAATATTTGGAGGGAGGCTATATCAAATGTGTCAGCAGGCCATCCCTCAGTTTAGGCTCAAACCAGGTGCTCTTGGGAGGCATCACATTCCCGCTGTCGGCAATGTTGAATAATTGTTCTATCGTAACGGGATATAAACTGAATGCCGCCTTCATTTCGCCGCCATTAACCCTTTTTTCCAGTTCCTTTAATCCGCGGATGCCGCCCACAAAATCAATCCGCTTGTCGGTGCGCTGGTCTTTGATGCCAAGTATCTTGTCCAGGATATTATTGGAAAGAATGGTCACATCCAGCACACCGATAGGGTCTTCCGTATAAGTGCCTTTCCGTGATGAAAGTATGTACCACTGCCCATCAAGGTAGAGACCAAACTCATGCAACTGTCCTGGCTTTACCGGCTCAGGACTGTGGGTGATGTAAAAGTCATCCTGCAGGCGGGCCAGGAATTTTTCTGATTTTAACCCGTTCAGGTCTTTTACCACACGGTTGTAATCCAAAATAGCTAACTGGCTGGCAGGAAAGATAGTTGTCAGAAAATATTTTGCATCATCGCTGCCGGGCAGTTCTTTGCTTAGTTTGGCGGCTGAGGCGGCCCGGTGGTGACCGTCTGCAATATAAGTAGCGGGAACAAAATTGTAAAACAGCTCGGTGATGGAATTGATAACAATGTCCCGGTCAATAACCCAGATGCTGTGCTGTATCCCATCGGAAGCCGTAAAGTCATACACCGGTTTGTTAGTAGCCTTCCACCCGCTGATGAGGGCATTCAGCTCTGTCACATCCCGGTAAGCCATAAATACATTACCGGTCTGCGCTTCAATAGTCCGCATGTGGTCAATACGGTCCTTCTCTTTTTCCGGCCGGGTGAATTCATGCTTTTTGATTGTATCGTTGCCATAGTCCTCCACCGAAGAAACACAGACCAGCCCGGTCTGGCTTCTTCCGTTCATTATTAATTGATAAATGTAATAACAGGATTTTTCTTCTTCTGTTAAAATACCTTGCTGCATTAACTGCTGCAGATTTTCTTTGGCCTTATCGTATACCTGCTGGCTGTGGGCATCAGTTCCCGCAGGCAGATCAATCTCTGATTTGGTCACATGCAAAAATGAAAACGGATTACCATTGGCCTCTGTCCTTGCTTCTTCGCTGTTCAGCACATCATAGGGGCGGGAGGCTACCTGTGCAGCCAGTTCGGGTTTAGGTCTTAGCGCCTGAAAGGGTCTAATTATGCTCATGTAATGTCTAACTGTGTTTATTTGAAAAATCTTTCATTAAGTCGGTTATCGCTTTGACACTTTCAATCGTCAGCGCATTGTACATGGACACCCGGAAACCGCCCACACTGCGGTGCCCTTTCACACCCACCATGCCTTCTGCCCTGCAGGTTTCAAGAAATTCTTTTTCCAGTTCCGGATCGTCTATCATAAACACCGCATTCATCTTACTCCTGTCTTTTTTGCGGACAGGGCCTCTGAATAACGGAAGTGCATCCAGTGTGTTGTAAAACAAAGCCGCTTTTTCTTCATTACGTTTTTCCATAGCAGCCACACCGCCCTGCTGTTTCAGCCAGCGAAGGGTGAGCATAGCCACATATACGGCAAAAACCGGCGGAGTGTTCAGCATACTGGCTGCTTCGATATGGTTGCAGTAATCCAGTATGGTGGGAATAGCCCGATCCACCTTTCCGAGAATATTTTTGTTTACCACAACAAGATTTACCCCGGCGGCCCCCATGTTTTTCTGTGCACCGGCATATATGAGATCAAATTTATTAAAGTCAAGCACCCGGCTCAGTATGTCACTGCTCATATCGGCCACCAGCGGCACGCCGCAATCATACGGGATATTATGCCATTGCGTACCGGCGATAGTTTCATTGGTAGTGATGTGCAAATAGGAAGCGATGGGGTTAACGTTCAATTGCTCTGGTATGGTTGTGCAGTTAGTGTCTTTTGAGGAACCGGCGATCTCTACATGCCCGAAAAGTTTGGCCTCTTTGATGGCTTTATCAGCCCAGGTTCCTGTTTCAGTATAAGCGGCTATCGCATTTTCTTTCAGCAGGTTCATGGGTATCTGCATAAACTGGGTAGTGGCGCCGCCGTGGAGGAACAGTACTTCGTGGTCATCATCGAGCTGCATCAGATCCTTTACCAATGCCCTTGCTTCTTCCATTACCTGCTGAAACAAGGGGGTACGGTGACCGATCTCCAGAATAGATAATCCCGAATCATTAAAATTCAAAACAGCCCGGCTGGCCCGCTCAAACACTTCTTTGGGAAGCACCGAAGGGCCGGCGTTGAAATTATGCAGCACTAACTTGTCAGATTGTAACACCTGTTTCAAATGAAGGGGCAAAGCTAATAAAATTGTCAACCCCCTGACTAATAAAAAAGTCCCGTCCTTCGACAAGCTCAGGATGCGGGACTTTTTTGAAAAACTGATCTTTACTGCACCACTAATCTTTTCTTATACTGAAGATTGCCCAATTGCATCCGGAAAATATATACTCCTGCAGCCAGTCCCTCCCAGTTATAAGTAATGCGGTTCAGCCCTGGCTGGCCTGCACCCTCTTCCCGTAGCATCAACTGGCCGGCGCTGTTGTGCAGCATCACATTATATTTTGACATGCCATCCGGTATATAGAAGTCAAACGTCACCCGGCCTTTGGTCGGTACAGGATACAATTTATTTACATCTTCAATATTTAAGGTGATGGCATCTGACATCAGGCTGGGGCATCCGTTCACTATTACCTGCACCTGGTACACTCCATTCACAACGGGACGATACACCTGACCCGTAGCGCCGCCGATAGCTGTTGCACTGCTGAACCACTGGTTGCCGTTAGCTGCAGAGGAAAGCAGGTTACCGACATTTTGTGTGATGACAGGTTTGGGAGGTGTGGGAATCACCGTAAGCATAATGACATTGGTTGTTATTGAAACCGGCGAAGCACATTTCGCACTGGAGGCCTCTGTGCAGGTAATCGCATCGCCGTTTGCAGGTGCGGCAATGCTGATAGAAGTAAGGCCTGTTGTTCCCGGAATCAATACCCCGTTTCTGAACCAGTTGATGACCGGCGCTGTGCCGGGATTATTGCTTGTCAATGTGAACATGGCTGCCTCACCGGAGCATAATTGTGTTTTCGGAGAACTGATGGAGGCCGTATGTACCAGGTTTGGTGAAACAATCATAGTGATGGCATTAGATATAACAGTGGCCGGTGTGGCGCAACTGATGCTGGTAGTTTCCCGGCAGGTTATTACATCGCCATTGGCAAGGCCTGACAATACAACGGTGGTAAGGCCAGCTGTTCCGGGAATGACGATTCCGTTCCTCAACCATTCAATAGTGGGTGAACCACCCTGGTTGGTTGCTGCTAATGTAAACGTAGCAGTCTGCCCCTGGCATATATCGTTGCCGGGTGAAGAGATAGAAGCGCTATGGGTAAGATTAGCGCTGACAGTTATGTAATTATTGATTGTTTTTGTGTCGGTGCCGCCGGGATTGATAACAGTAAGAGTAACACTGTAAGTACCGGGGCTGTTATAAGTAATAACCGGGTTGGTGGCGGTAGAGGAGGAAGGTGTACCGCCCGGGAAGCTCCAGGCATAAGTGCTGTTACAGTTGGTACTGTTATTGGTGTACGATACTGTTTGCCCCACACAGATGTTCACCACATTGGCAACAAAATCTGCGACCGGAGGAGAAGCTGAACAATCAGTAGCAAGCGGGCTTTCCCATATACCTCTTCCATAAGTGGCCACTCTTAATTTGCCCGCTGCTTTTTGTATCTCAAGTTCGTTAATGGCAACCAGCGGCAGGTTGTCAGAGTAATTGTTCCAGTTTGCGTCAGGCTCAGTTTTGTGATACACACCGATATTCATGCCCACATAAATATTGCGGGGTGTATTGTCATCTACTACAACAGTTCTTGCAGTAATGGCCGGAAGGTTGGATGAGATATTCGTAAATGTTGCGCCGGCATCTGTTGAAACATATACCCGGTTGGTGCTGCTGTTGCAGGCAATCCATATTTTATCCGGTATCAGCGGGTCAACGGCAATATCGTTGATGGTGGCGGGGGCAGTCCTTGTCGCCCAGTTTGTACCATCGTTGGTGGTAACATATAATGTGGCCCCGTTGGAAGCATAAATATAATTAGGATTGGAGGGCGCCACCGCCAGATCGGCCAATGTGGATGTTATTGTACCTGCTGAAATATTAGTCCAGCTCGTTCCGCTGTTGATGGATTTATATACGCCTGTCCATCCACCGTATAAAATTGTTTCGTTGCTGGGGTGTATCCACAGCGGCGTCACCCATTGACCGGAGGAAGGTTGCCCAAGGCCTGAGTAGCTGTTGCCTCCGTTAAGAGAACGATACAATGCCCCGTTCTGGCTGGTCCCCCAGAGTTTCAGATGGTCCGTCGGGCTTACCAGGCCTTCCATGCCATCGGCGCCAAGCCAATCCACCCAGGTGCCGGAAGCTTGTCTTGCAGCGCTTCCATTGTCCTGTGCGCCGCCTGTTATCACATTGGCATTGGTTTGGGAATTAGCCATTCGGTAAAACTGCCGGATGCCCAAACCAGTGGAAAGATCGGTCCAGTTGTCACCGTTATCGGTGGTTTTGTAGATACCGCCGTCAGATACAGAATAAAGTGTGCTGTTGATCCAGTATAACCCATGTACATCAGCATGATTATATCCAAGGCTGTTGGGTAAAAACCATTCGGTGAGCGGAGTGAAGCTGGTGCCGCCATTCACTGACCGCCAGCAGATGATACCGGCGATGTAAACGTCATCGGCATTGGTGGGGGAAACATCCATCCCCATATCATAGGTTGCCTGACCTGTTGTACCTGTTCCGTTGGAAGGATAACCAAAATAGTTGGTGCCGCTTGCCGGATTACCTACTACGGTAGTGATGAATGACAAACCCGCATCAGTTGATTTATACATTCTTCCAAAAATGCTTCCGCTGGCCTGCACGGCATATACTACATTAGGATTGGCTGCAGAAACTGATACCAATGTGCGGCCGGTGTTGGTGATGCCCTGTGCGGCAGTTACCTGAGTCCAATTGACGCCGTTATCAGTTGAACGATATACATCGTTACCTGAGGCATACATAATATTTACATCGCCGGGCTTGAACTCAATATCTTCTTTGCTGCCGCTATGCACCTGTGTCCATGAGGTGCCGCCGTTGGTTGACCGCCATATTCCATTAGTGGCTGCTGCAAAAACAATATTGGTAGAAGCAGGGTGTATTACTATTTTTCTTACAGTGCCCGAAGGACCTGCGCCTATAGCTGCCCAGGTGGCGCCTGCGTTGGTTGATTTGATGATACCAATAGAGCTTGCCATACCGGCATAAACAATATTTGGATTGGCCGGGTCAATGGTAAGGGCAAACACATTCATCCAGGTGGAGATATTATCCGTCAGTGGCGCCCAACTGGTTCCGCCATTGGTGGTTTTCCAGATACCACCTCCGGGAGAACTTACATAGATTATTTGTTCGTTGGAAGGATGAATGGCAACATGAGTAAGCCTGCCGGTGCCGGGGTTCCAACTGGTAGTTCGGTTCCATCCGCTGGGGCCAAGAGGAATCCAGTTGGCAGCAGTGGCAGCGGCCGGCATATAGCTTTGAGCCTGCAAATAATTAGTCCATTCAGTTTGCGGTGTTATATAGCTGCCGTTTTCATCTGTATGAAATTTCCGCTCATACAACCAACGTTGGAATTGTTTATAACCGGAACCCTGCCCGGTGCCCACTCTTTCAAAATGGCTGTTGGCAATGGCCTCAGCCTGCTGCAGGCTGATATCTGTCCGCTCCATCAGGGCATAAATATCGAACTGGGCCTGTGAAGACAAAGCGGCGGCTGATGACAGCAAAATGAGTAGAATTTTTTTCATAAGAGAATGATGAGGTTGTTGAAGGGGTTTGCCGGTGGTTAAAGATGAAAACCAAAGGTAGAAAAATTACCTGCAAGGGCACAGCAACCGGCTATTAAATAAACAAACGGTTGAGTGGCAAGATCATGTAACCGTAAAACATACAGCCGGTTGATTAGTATGAATACGGGAACCTATTCATGCTCCCTGCCTTTGATGGCGGCGTTCTTCCAGGCGTTGTTCAGCGATTCAAATTCTTTCAGGTCTTCAGCAGAGAATTCTTTGCCGGAGAGTTTGGTAAGGTCTGGCTGGCCGGCATTCACCCAGGCAGTGTACCAGAAAGAGGCAATGGCATAAATGGACTGCCGCATCCTTCTTTCAATCATTCCTTTCAGCATACTGTCATAGGCTTTGGAAAATGCGGATGAATACTGACGGATGGTTACCCCGTTGCGGTCTTCAAAGGAATACTTCTGGTCAGGCGGAAAAGTTTTGCTGAGTTCTTTTTCAAATTTCAAAACGGTATCTGCAGCGGCAGCGCTTTCCAATACCCTTTTCCAGATAAAGTCGGCGGGGTTCCTGATGTATTCAGCTTTACCAATAAAGAAATCCCATTCCTTCTCCGCCAGCAATTCGGGTATGCGGCTCTCCCAGAAGCCATGAATACCTTTCTGGTCGGTGAACTGCCCGTTGTGATTCTTGCAGGCATGCAGGGGCACATGTGCATCAGCCATGTAATGACCAATCTCTGCAGAGTATCTTAAAATCTTTGCCTGGTTTTTTTCTTTGAAAGCATCCGTGAGCCGGTACAGCATCGTCTGCAGCCACCAGGGAACAATGCCATAGGCATTTAATGTATCTTCTGAATATTTCGCTATGGCATCATTCCATTTCCGCGGCAATGAGTCATACGGATATTTACCGTAGTGGTCAATGTCTATATAATGGCGGGAGCCTTCTTCCGGCACGGCATACCTTCTTTTGTCGGGATCCACGGCATGTTCAGCTAAAAAATCAATCTGGGGTTTGTATAAAGCCATCATTTCAGGCGGCAGCAGGAAGACGGAGTAATAGTTGATTCTGCGGTGGGCATAAAAGCCCCAGCAGAAAGAGTTTTTGGAAATCAGCAGGAATAAAATTATTGTAAGTGTCTTCCTCACGGGATGGCTTGATTATTTGCTTATTTGATGGTTATGGCAGTAAAATAATCAAGCCATCGAACCATCAAACAATCGTCAATCTATTGTTTTTTTCAGGTAATCATGATTTTCCTTCCTCCTCCGCATCCACCACGCCGCCTGTCACCGCATACTTCATTGCATCGCCGGAGCTTATCTTATCCAATTTTTTTACCCTGCTGCGGGGCAATACATAGAGCTGCCCGGCCCAGTGATAGGCCTGGGGTATGTAAACAGAAACCATTTCGGCGCCCATATCAAATTTTTGCAGTTCTTCATCGGTGAGGAAACCCATGATCCACACATCATCGGCAAATGCATTGGCGAGAACAGGTTTATCAAACTTTTTTTTCTCACCGGCAAAAGCGCCAAAAAAATCCCTTACGGAAGAATAGATGTATTTGATGCCGGGTGTTTTTTCCAGCCATGAGTCAAAAAGGTTGAACAGCTTTGACTGTATGAAAACAGAACTCAGATAGCCAATAATGATGATGGACACCAGTATGATAGCGAACCCCGCCCCGTAATTCTTCACCTTATACCTTATTATATTACCTGCGGCGTCTTTTACAGGCTCCCGGAAGATAGGCAGCCAGTTGTCCACCGTTGAAACGATCCAGTAGATAGAATAAATGGTAACAGCCAGCGGGGCAAGAATGAGCAGGCCCTGGAGCAGGTACTGGATTATTTTTTTAAACCGGAAAGGTTCACGGGGAAAAAAACGGCCAACTCCATTCTTCATACAATCCTGATTATAAGTAAAGGTAGCAGAAAAAAAACCGGCGAACAGAGGGTTAAACCCGGTAAGAAAGGCAAAAATTAAGGATGGAAACTTTGGTAACGAAAAAAGTTTCCATAGTTTTGTCGCCCGAATCTGAAAGAATGGAACCTAAAGAACGCATATTAAACAGGGCCGAGGAATTGTTCATGCAGTTTGGCATTCGCTCTGTTTCCATGGATGATATTGCCAACCACCTTGGTATGAGCAAAAAAACACTCTACCTGTATTTCGCCGATAAGGATGAGCTGGTGCAGGCGGTGGTGGACAGTCATATCCATGAAGTGGAGGGTGAATGTGTGATCTGCCGCCGGGAGGCCAGCGATGCCATCCATGAGATATTCCTGACTATGGAGCATATCATGCAGGAGTTCAGCAATATGAACCCCATGTTGCTTTACGACCTGGAGAAATTCCACTTCAAAGCCTATCAGCGCTTCAGGGAATACAAGGATAAATTCCTGCTGCAGGTGATAAAGGAGAATATAGAATGGGGTATAAAAGATGAATTGTACCGCCCGGATGTGAATGTGGATGTGCTGTCGAAGTACAGGATTGAATCCATGATGATACCCTTCAATATCACTGTTTTCCCTCCCGGCAAGTATAACCTGGCGATGACATCAGAACTGATCATTGAAAATTTTACATACGGTCTTGCCAGCATTAAAGGACATAAACTGATCCAGAAATACAATGAGCAACGTAAAAAAAATCTTTTGTATGAAGAGGTTAAGAAATAAAGTTCTCCCTGTTGTGGTAAAACTGACCGCATTGGTTTTACTGCCTTCGGTTGGGTTTGCGCAACCTGACAGCGTAAAAAAAATTGCCCGCCATGAGTTTTCCGTGCAGCAGGCAGTGGGGTATGCGCTGAAGAATAATGTGAATGTGAAAAATGCACTGTTACAGGTAAAGACCCAGGAGCAGCAGAACCGGGCCTTTACATCGGCGGCCTACCCGCATGTCAATGCCAGTATCGGAACTACCTATAACCCGGCTATTGCCACACAACTAATACCGGATTTTGTTTCCTTTACTACCTATGATATCCTGGAAAGTGAAGGCGTCAAAAACGCCAATGGGGCTTCTATTGTAAACCCAAAAAACTTTGGTTTTCTTCCGGCACAATTTGGCACCAGATTCACCGCCAGTGCCGGGGTATCGCTTACGCAGCTGCTTTTCGACGGCCAGGTGTTTGTGGGTTTGCTGGCAAGAGATGCTGCCGTAAAACTTTACCGGAAAGGGGCAGAAGTAACTGAGGAAGGCATCAAATCAAATATCCATAAAATTTATTACCAGTTAGCAGTAAGCAAGACCCAAACAGAACTGCTGGATGCCAATATCGCCCTGGTAGAAAAGAACCTGCATGACACCCGGATCATTTATGAAAACGGGTTCAGAGAAAAATTAGATGTGGATAAGGAAACAGTGAGGCTGTCCAACCTGCAGACAGAAAAGCAAAAACTGCTGAACCAGATCTCCAACGGTTATTATGCACTCAAGATGCTGATGGGCATGCCTATCAGCGATGAACTGGTATTGACGGATAAAATAACGGAAGAGCAGGTAAAAGACGGAATACTGGAAGCAACAGCTTATAAATATGACGACCGGAAAGAATTTCAGCAGGCACAGATAACCAAACAACTGCTGGAGTATAACGTAAGGCGTTATAAGCTTTCGCAGATACCCACTGTTTCACTATCCGCCGCCTATGCAAAAAATGCGCAGCGGGAAAAATGGAATTTTTTCAGCCGGGGCGACTGGTTTACTATTTCCAATGTCAATCTCAATATCGCAATTCCCATCTTCAACGGGTTTTTCACCAAATCCAGGATACAGGAGGCGAAAATAGAAGTGGATAAACTGAACAATCAGCTGGAAAGCCTGAAGCTGTGGATTGACAATGATGTGGAAGCGGCAAGGAATAATTACCGCAATGCCATCGCTACCATGGATTTCCAGAAAAAGAACATGGAACTGGCGGAGAAAATATACCAGCAGACCAAAAAGAAATACGAAGTGGGCACCGGTTCTCAGATTGAGATTGTGGCAGCGCAGACGGAGATGAAAGCGGCGCAAACCAATTATGTAACCGCCCTCTACGATGCCATTATTGCCAAAGTGGATTTCCTGAAGGCAACGGGGAGACTGTAACACGGAATAAAGGGATTAAAATGATTTCACTGATTAATACAAACAATAGGAAATGAGCCATAAAATTTTCGGGCTTTCATATCAACCAGCGATGAAAATTTTATGGCGAATAACATGTGGCCTTATTAACAAATAAAAAATTACATATGAAACGATTTACCACTGCAACAGGGGCCATTGTTTTAGCCGCCTTTTTTCTTGCATCATGCGGCGCAGGCGCCAAAGACAAGAAAGGAGATATTGGCGACATGAAGGCAAAGCTGGAAAAACTGAAAAAAGAAAAAAACAAATTAGACGGCGATATCCGCAAACTGGAAGATCAGATTGCCAAAGCCGATCCTAAAGCGTTGCAGCAGGCGCTGAAATTAGTGTCGGTGGATACCATCCGCATTCAGGATTTCAGCCACTATATCGAACTGCAGGGAAAGATTGATGCAGAAGGACTGGCCTATGTAGCCCCGAAAGGACAGGGGGGATTAGTAAAAGCGATCTATATAAAAACGGGCCAGCGGGTAAGCCGCGGGCAACTGGTATTGAAATTGGATGATGCCATGGCAAGACAGGGTGTAATTGCCGCACAACAGCAGACCGGGCAGCTCAAAGCAAGGCTGGTCCAGGCCGAAACTGTATATGAACGCTACCAGAATTTATGGAAGCAAAACATAGGTGCCGAAATACAGGTCATCAATGCCAAAGCAGACGTGGATGCGCTGGCTGCACAACTGAGAGCCGCGCAGGCCCAGGTGGCCATGGCACAGGAGCAGGCCAATATGAGCAACGTATATGCAGAGATAAGCGGTGTGATAGACCAGGTAAATGTAAAAGTGGGTGAATTCTTTTCTCCCCAAAGCGCTGCCATGCCGCAATCCAGTATCCGTATTGTAAATAACAGCAACCTGAAAATTATCACCAATGTTCCGGAAAATTATGTGGCCAGAGTGAAGAAAGGCGATAAAGTGGAAGTGGTGGTACCTGAATCAGGCAAACCCGCATTCCCTTCGGTGATCAATGTGGTGGGAGTTTCCATAGACCCTATAACAAGATCATTTTCAGCAGAAGCAAAACTGCCTTCTGACCCGGTGCTGAAACCTAACCAGACTGCGACGATGAAAATACTGGACTACGAGGCCAAAGGAGCTGTTACCGTTCCGGTGAATGTGGTGCAGAGTGATGAGAAGAGCAAGTATGTGTATGTGATGGAAAAGTCCGGCGATAAAATGCTGGCCCGCAAAAAGACAGTCACTGTTGGGGAGGCATACAATGGCATCATGGAGATCAAAAGCGGGTTGAATGGCGGGGATGTGATCATAACAGAGGGTTATCAGTCGGTGTATGACGGGCAATCTATAACAGCGGGTAAATGATAAGCCGGCAATGTTTTACTGATGATTAAAAATATTCCAGATGAAAATTTTAGAAGGAGTAACCAAAAAGTTTAAGGAGCTTAAGCCTGCCAGCTGGGCTATTGATAACAGGACAGCCATCTACATTATCGCTATTCTTATTTCTGTGTACGGGCTGATGAAGTTCAACTCCATGCCCAAGGAGCAGTTCCCGGATATCGTGGTGCCTACTATTTCTGTCACTACGGTTTATGTGGGTAATTCGCCGAAGGATATAGAGAACCTGGTAACCCGGCCGATTGAAAAACAACTGAAAGGCATCAGCGGGGCGAAAGTGAATAAAATACAGAGTACCTCACAGGCCGATTACAGTTTGATCGTAGTGGAGTTTGATACCGATGTGAAAACCGACCTGGCCAGGCAAAAAGTAAAGGACGCCATTGACAAGGCACGGGCCGATTTGCCCACCGACCTGACCCAGGAACCCGATGTGCAGGAGTTCGCCTTCAGTGAAATGCCCATCATGTTTGTGAATGTGAGTGGTGACTATGACGGCATCAAACTGAAAGAGTATGCGGATAAAATGCAGGATAAGTTTGAAGAGCTGAGTGAAGTATCAAGGGCGGAGATAGTAGGCGCACCCGAAAGAGAGATACAGGTAAATGTGGACCCGTACAAAATGACAGCCGCAAGGGTGAGCTTCATGGACATAGAGAATGCGATCGCAAGAGAAAACAACGACATCACCGGCGGTTTGATAGAAGTGGGCAATATGAAGCGTACGCTGAAAGTGAAGGGGCAGTTTGCCAGTATTGAGGATATGAAAAATATTGTGGTGCGAAGCAGTGCGCAGGGGGCATCTGTTTACCTGAGGGATATTGCACAGTTACGGGATACTATCAAAGAAAAGGAAAGCTATGCCCGGCTGGACGGCAAAAATGTTGTAACACTCAATATTGTGAAGAGAGCGGGAGAGAACCTCATTAATTGTGCGGACAAGGTAAAGGCATCTGTTGCCGGAATGCAGAAAAATGAGGAACTACCCAAAGACCTGCGGGTGGAGTTTACCGGTGATCAGAGCAAACAGACAAGAACTTCCTTCGGGGAGCTTATCAATACTATCATTATCGGGTTTGTGCTGGTGCTGCTTATCCTGATGTTTTTCATGGGGGTAACGAATGCCTTCTTTGTGGCACTGAGTGTGCCCTTGAGTGTGTTTGTTGCATTTTTATTCCTGCCGCTGGCCGATGCGGTTATCGGCACCAGCGTTACCCTCAATTTTATTGTGCTGTTTGCCCTGCTGTTCGGGCTGGGCATAATTGTGGACGATGCGATAGTTGTGATCGAGAACACCCACCGTATTTATAATAATGGCAAAGTGCCGATTGTGCGGAGCGCCAAAGAAGCGGCAGGTGAAGTATTCATCCCGGTGCTGGCGGGTACGGCCACAACACTTGCGCCGTTTTTCCCGCTCTTGTTCTGGAAAGGACTGATTGGTAAGTTCATGATCTATCTGCCAACGATTTTGATACTTACACTGGCAGCATCACTCATCGTGGCGTTCATCTTCAACCCGGTATTTGCTGTAAGCTTTATGAAACCGGAAGGGAAAGAGTATGAAAAACCGAAAAGGGCCGTATTTAAAAACAAATGGTTTATCGTATTCATAGCAGCCGGAGTGCTGATGCACCTCGGCGGCATGCATGGCGTGGCGAATTTCTCCCTGCTGATGGCCCTGCTGATGGTGCTTAATGCTTATGTGCTCTACGGTCTCATCCACCGTTTCCATAAAAGGTCCTTGCCCAAACTGATTAACCGCTATGAGAAATTATTGAGGTGGGTGCTGGTGGGCCGGAGACCGGTATATGCTTTTATTTCCCTTTTTGGCATATTCATTCTGTCATTAGGTTTGCTGATGGTGAGTATCCGGACGGGCCGCACCAAATCAACCTTCTTCCCCAGCGGCGATCCGAATTTTGTATATGTCTATTTGAAACTGCCTGTGGGTACCGATGTAAAATATACCGACAGCATTACCCGGGTGCTGGAAAAAAGAGTGGAGAAAGTTTTAGAAAAAGAAAAACCGGGAATACCCGGAAGCATTGTGGAAAGTGTAATTGCGAATGTGGCAGTAAGTGCCAATAACCCGAGGGATAATAACCGGAGTGTGCAATCGCACCTGGGGAGAATCCAGGTTTCATTTGTCGAGTTTGAAAAAAGGCACGGCAAAAGAACCATGCCCTATAAAGAGGCGATAAGAGAAGCCGTACAGGGTATTCCCGGCGCCAGCGTGGAAGTAGCACAGGAAGATGGCGGCCCCCCCACTGATCCGCCGGTGAATATCGAAGTGCAGGGCGATAATTTTGAAAGCATTGCCGCCATCGCCACACAGCTATATAATTTTTTAGACACCAATAAAGTAAACGGCATTGAAAACCTGCAGGCCGATGTGGACCTGAACAACCCCGAGATCACCATCAATGTGGACAGGGAGAAAGCCATGTTTGAAGGTCTGAGCACCGGGCAGGTAGGTATGGAGATCCGTACGGCAGTATTTGGAAAAGAAGTGAGCAAGATAAAAGATGGAGAAGATGAGTATAAGATACAGCTGCGTTATACCGATTTAATACGCAACAACATCACCGACCTGATGAATATGCGTATCACCTTCATGGATATGAACACATTTGAAGTGAAATCCATTCCGCTCAGCGCTGTGGCATCGGTGGACTATACCAATACTACCGGGGGCATTAAGCGGAAGAATGTAAAACGAACCATCCAGCTGCAGAGCAATGTGCTGGATCCCACCATGGTGCCGAAAGTGAATGCTGACCTGCAGTTGCGGATCAATGATTTTAAGAATGCCGTTAAAATTCCATCTGATGTAACCATCAGACTCAGCGGACAGAGTGAGCAGGAAAAAGAAACACAGGCATTTCTCGGACTGGCATTTATGATTGCAGTAGGCCTTATCTTTTTGATACTGGTGCTGCAGTTCAATTCCATGAGTAAGCCCTTCATTGTGATTACAGAAATATTCTTTTCGGTGATCGGTGTGCTGGTCGGTTATGCAGTCACCGGGATGACGATTGCCACCATCATGCTGCTGGTGGGTATTGTGGGGCTGGCAGGCATTGTGATCAAGAATGGTATCCTGATTATCGAATTCACTGATGAGCTGAGAGGAAGAGGTATGCGAACAAGGGAAGCGGCCATTCAGGCGGGCAAGATCCGTATCATCCCGGTATTGCTGACAGCTGTGGCCACCATTTTAGGTTTATTACCGCTGGCGGTTGGATTCAATATTGATTTTCAGGGACTGTTCAGCCACCTGCGGCCCAATATTTTCTTTGGCGGCGACAGCGTGGTGTTCTGGGGGCCGCTGAGCTGGACCATCATCTTCGGGCTGATATTTTCTTTCTTCCTTACCCTGATGATGGTACCGAGCATGTACCTGATCGCTGAAAGACTGAAGAGGCCGATGGAAAGGTTTTACGGAACCAAATTCATTGCCCTGCTGGGCTTCCTGGGCCCTTTCTTTTTCATTTTTGCCGGCATCATGTTCGGGGTAAGGCGGATACAGGGCAAAAAAGTGTGGATGGGGGCGCAGTTCCGCAAGCAGCAGAAACCAGCATAGGGTTGTCTTAAAAAAGCAACCAATGATTTAATATAAGTAAAGAGATACAATTTTGGTTTTGGTGGTGAGTCCCGCCGCCACGGCGGGGCGAAATGAAAAAGCGGCTTCTTTCCAGGGGCCGCTTTTGATCTTGTTATAATGGAAAATTCAATCCAGCACAAACACCCAACTCAGTTTAAACTCCAGCATCCGCAAGGGAGTATGATACACTTCCGCCACCTGGTGCTCATGGATCTCATTGGTAGTGGCATTGATGAATCTTACACTTACAGCCTTGCCATCCTCACCGGGTACCGGCGGCGCCGAAGCATCAATCAGTTTTTTGGTATTGATATAATCCAGGCTGCCGCCGCGGATCTGCTGCACCCTGATATCAATAAAACCCCTGTTTTTGCTGCAATGCTTACTAAACAAAGACCAGTCAACCTGCAAACCTCCGCCATAACCCGTCAAAAAAGTTCCGTCTTTCAGCAGTGTTTTCTGGTCAAGCGGGCGGCAACCATCAGCATCATGCGGGTCTTCAATAAAAATAGAACTGTAAAAACTGGCATAGCCTGCTTTGGCGCTTATATAAGGTGTAATTTTTTTGTCCCTCAATAACAATACCCTGGCCGTAGCGGCGCCCTGCAATACATTGCTGCTGTAGTTCACCATCGTCCTTGTGCTGGAACCATTTCCAAAATTGAAGGTCTGTTCTTTCTGGGTGCTGGCATAGCTGCCCCATTGTCCTTCTGCTCCCAGCTGCAGTCTTTTACCAAGACCGGGTATCTGAAAGAATATCCCTGCCGATAAGCTGTGCAGCGGATTTATGTTCTTATTCATTTGTTGCTGCGGAGCGCTGAGGGAATAACCCAGGCTCATATGGTGCTGGCTGAAACCGGCGACAGCACAAAGAGTAAAGAGAAGGGTGTAGATATGTCTCATAAGAAAAGTTTAGTCCTTTAAAGTGACAACATTTTTTGGAGAATTGCTTCAACGGGATGTTAAAAAATGCCTCAATAAAAAAGAGGCTGTCTCAAAAGTGTTTTGGAACACAACGAACACTAAGAGCACAACGCAAATAGCCTTTAATATTAATAGTCTTTGTGTCCGTTGTGCCTTCTTTGTGTTCGTTGTGATACTTTTTTACTCCCTTTTGAGACAGCCTCTTACTTTATAAAAAAGCTCTTAGAATCCTTTCTTCTCCAGCTTCTTACCATCAGCATCCAGTTCTACCACTTCATAGCCCAGTTTCTTCACCCCGTCATAGATCTTTGCCTTATCGCCCACCAGCAGGATATTCATCTTATCCGGGTTCAGCATTTTCTTAGCCACGGCATCCACTTCTTTCTTGGTAAGATTTGCCAGTATCTTGTTTTGCTGCTCGATATAATTGGCGGGCAGGTTATAGTCCAGTATGCGGCGGATGAAATTGGCTTTCTGGATTCCTGTTTCATAACTCCGGGCATCCCGCTGGCCCAGTGAGTTCTTCATGAATTTCAGTTCAGCCTCGCTGATGCCATTCTCTTTAAAGTTGTTCAGCTCTTTCATCACTTCCGCCAGGGCGCTGTCGGTGGCATCGGCACGGATGCCTGAGCTGAATTCAAACTCACCGGTATATTCATCGCCACTGAAACCGCTTCTTGCACCATAAGTCCAGCCCTTGTCTTCCCGCAGGTTCAGATTCAAACGGCTGTTAAAGTCGCCACCCAGCGGATAGTTCATCAGGATAGAACGATAGTAGTCGCCGGTAGCATCGTATTTCAGACCCGTGGCATAACCCACACGGAACTGCGACTGCGCTGCCTTGGGAATATCCACCATATAGACTTTTGTTTTGTCAATGGTGGAAGCATCGCCATTTACTTTTGGCAGCTCCATTTTTTTGTTGGGCAGTTTGTCAAGGAAGGCCAGTTGCGGCAGTACTTCTTCCTGTTTTACATCTCCTACTATCACCACTTTCACGCCTTTGGAGGTAATGTTGCTGTTATAGTAGTTCTCAATGTCCTGCAGTTTCAGGTTTTTGACTGTGTACTCGGTTCCGTTCTGGCTCATGCTGAGGATATTGTTCGGGCCATAGTTGACCTTGGCAAATACGATATCAGCTACTGCAGCCGGGTCAGCTTTGGTCTGCTTAAAGTTTTCCAGTCTCTGCTTCTGTATCCGTGAAAAAGATGATTCGGTGAATTTTGGGTTTAACATTCTTTCTTCCACCAGCGCCATTGTTTTGGCCAGGTTCTTTTTCAGGCACTGGATGCTGAATGTGATGCCATTCAGCCCGCTGCCCACATTCACATTGCTGCCCAGCTTCTGCAATTCCACTGCCACCTGTTCGGCAGTGTAGTTCTTTGTGTCTTCATTCATCATAGCGCTGAACATACTGGAGAGGCCAACTTTTGCCGTGTCATTCGCCTGCATCAGGTGGCCGCCGGGAATGCTGATGGTGATGGTAACAGTGGGTATTTCGTTCGACTCGGTTCCGATCATCTTCACACCATTGGGCATATCCTTTCTCCAGAACTTTGGGACTTTTACGGTGGGGTTAGGGCCATTGCCGGGGAGCTTGCTGCGGTCAAAATTATCTTTGGCCTTGTTATACTTCAAACCGGCATAGCCATAGTCCGGGGCATCGTAGCGTGAAGAGTCAATCTTATAATTATCAGCAGCCGCAATCAGTTTGTCCTGGCCCTTTGGCAATACACTCAGGAACACGGCATTTTTGCCTTTGATATATTCGTTGTACACCCGCATCACATCTTCTTTGGTAACGGCCTGGTACATCTTGATCAGGTCGGCAATTTTATTGGGATTGCCGGTAAAGGTTTGAAAAGCGGCCAGCTGCGATACTTTGCCTGACACACTCTGCAAACCGTTTATTTGCTGGGCTTCAATGCCGCCCTTGAATTTAATAACATCTTCATCCGTAACCCCTCTCAGTTCAAAAGAATCCAGTGCCCGGCGAAACAAGGTATCCATGCTGGCCAGTGATTTGCCGGGGGAGGGGGTTAACTGAAAAGTGAATTCACCCGCCAGCTCGGACAGGTTGCTGAAAGCGCTTGCCTGCAGGGCCAGTTGTTTTTTTACGAGTTGCTGGTACAGCACAGAGTTCCTTCCCTGCCCGAGCACTTGCGAGAGACAGGTGAGGGCTCCCATATCTTTATGATAAACAGGAACAGAGGGAAATACCACTGATAACAAAGGCAGTTTAGCATAGTTATCAGTATAAGAAACATAACGGTCCTGTTTTACAACAGCAGGCGGCACTACTACAGGGTTCACTTCAGGGCCGCGGGGGATGGAACCAAAATATTTCTCCACCTGCTTCACCACTTCGGCGGGTTTTACATCACCGCCTACCGTGAGGGCAGCATTATTGGGGCCATACCAGCGCATGAAGAAATTCTTCAGGTCGTTTACATCCACCCGGTTCAGGTCTTCCACATAACCGATGGTGAGCCATGAGTAGGGATGGCCGTAGGAATATAAATTCCGGGAAGCTGTTTCGCCGGCCAAACCGTAAGGGCGGTTATCATAATTCTGTCCCCTCTCATTTTTCACAGTGGAACGCTGTATCTCAAATTTCTTTTGCGTCACGGCATCCAGCAGAAAGCCCATGCGGTCGGCTTCCAGCCACAGCATTTTCTCCAACTGGTTGCTGGGTACCGTCTGGAAATAATTGGTACGGTCACGGTTGGTGCTGCCGTTCAGCGTACCGCCGGCGTCGGATACAATCTTGAAGTGTTGTTCATCACCCACATTATCACTTCCCTGGAACATCATGTGCTCAAAGAAGTGGGCGAAGCCAGACTTGCCGATCTCTTCCCTCGCAGAACCCACATGGTAGGTCACATCCACATGTACGATGGGGTCGCTGTGATCTTCGTGGATGACAAGAGTGAGGCCGTTGGGCAACACATATTTCTCATAAGGGATAACCAGTTCGTTTCCCTGTCTGGTGATTTTCTCCACCAATTTGGTCTGGCCGCTTGCTGTTGTTAATGCAAAAAGGAATGCGGCAAAGACTACTAATCGTTGTTTCATAAAACTTGTTTTTTAATATTTCTCCGCAACCGGCGGGACAGGCAATTTAAGGGATTTCAGGCCCCGAGCTTTGCCATTTATAAAATACCGGTGATTAACCGGAAATGGCGCCGGTATTAAAATAAATTGGTTTTTATTATACTGTTTGGATCAATACAATATCATCCGTTTACTGTTTGCACAGAGGGTTTGCTGATGGGCACGCCGTCTTTATTGATCTTGTATTTGATAACCACCAGCGGGCAGTTATCAATCTTTATCATGATGGTAACCCAGCCGGTGTTGGGGTTTATCAGCGTTACGGTTTTGCCTTTTACTTTCCCGCATTCCCGCAATTCGGTTTCGCCTTCCCAACTGGTGGACCGTACGCCTTCCGCTTCCAGCACTTTATCCAACCCGCCACTGGCCAGTTCATTCAGGCGGTTGCCGGTAAATTCATCACCGGTTAACTTGGGAAATATTTCGCCGCCGATTACATTAAAAAGATTTTTTGCCAGTTCTTCTGAAAAGCTCTGTCCGCCAAACAAAGCGCTGCCCAATGCTTTGGCTGCGCCTAAACCCAGTTTGACACCGAATGAAAGTCCCGGTAAAGCTTCCAACGGGGCAAAAGCAACCCCCACGCCAATGCGGCCAATAATATCTGTAACAATGGTATTGGTGTTATTGGCAAAGGCAATCGCTTTAGTGATGCAATGACAAGGCCCCTTGTCAATCCTGTATTGCTGATAAAGATCCCTGAATAACCGCTGCGCCTGAAATTTGACCTGGTCATCTGATGGATTAACAGGCTGCGGTAATGTAGGTTGTGGCCTGGGTGTGCTTTGTGCAGCTCTTGCCTCTTCCTCTTTTTTTCTTTGAGCAGCCCGTTCAGCTTCTAATTGTTTTTCTCTTTCCTGCCGCAGGCGGTCGGCTTCAGCCTGCTGAGCTTTCTGTTGTTCTTCCAGCGCTTTTCTTTTTTCTTTTTGTTTTTCAATTTCGTCAGCCGTGCTTTGCGCATTGGCATCATCAGTTTTAGCGCCATTTTCCAGGTCTTTTTCCAGTTCCTGTTTTTGGGCAATTACATCATCTATTTTACTCAGGAAATCCTGCAATGCTGCTGCCGAAGGGGGATTGGGCCCGTTCAGCCCGGCAAGCTCTCCCTGGAACTTGCACAAACCGGGATGTGCTGCACACCAGCGGCGCAAAAGGTCAAGCAGGCTTTGTATCTGGCGGTTCAGTTCATCAGCCTGCGCGGCAACGGCCTGTGCCTGGTTATTGGTTTGCTCTGCCTTTTCGGCTTCTTCCGCGGCCTTTTTCAGTTTATCACATTCTGCTTCTGCGTCAGCTATTTCTTTATCCAGATCTTTTAATCTTTTTAAAGCTTTCATATAAGGTTTGTTCAGCCCTTTCAGTTGCTTGTCAATATTGCGGGACTGCGCATCTATATTGGTGTTTGAATTTTCATCCCCCACATACCCGTACCAAACCAAACCATTGGAGTGGTAACCGCTGCCGCCAATCCACCCGTTGCCCAGATGAAGCTGATCCATTTGTTTTAACAGATCATCCTGCTGTTTTTTCAGGTCATCCCGCTGTTTTTCGAGGTCAGCTTTTTCCTGCTTCAGTTTTTCCAGGCGGTCAAGGCAGTCCTTCAGCCGCTGGTCGGCGTCATCGGAATTTTTCTTCAGGGCATCGGGATCAGGTTGCGGGGGAAGACCAGCTTTCAATTTCTCAAGGGAATCAATCAGGGCTTTTAATGAGTCACGGTAAACACCCGGAATTTTTTCAAGTGTCTTGTCAATAGTGGCCAGTTCTTCCGCCTGTTTTCTTTTTTCTTCGGCCTGGCGAAGCTGATCCTGGTATTTTTTTTCCAGGGCATTTAATTTCTGCTGCTCCGTATTCAAAAGCCCGGCTGTATTCGATGCTTTCTGCTCTGCCTGCTTTACCTGTGCTTCTGAAACAGAAAGGCTGATGCGTTCGCCCGGTTTTAACGAAAGGGCAAGCGGTGTGAGAGATACAGTGGTGTGCACAAATTTTTCAGTAACGGAATTGTCTTTGCCGGCAATTCTTGCCCGGATCACATACCCGCCGTCATTTCCCAAAGGAGGCGACCAGTCGTATTGCCAGCTGTTCCCTTTCTGTACGGCATTGCCTGCCCTGGTCCACTGATCATGCTGTGCAGGACGTTCAGAAAAAATTACGGCCGCTATGTTATCTGTAAATGCGTTTAGCTGCAGGGTTATTGTCCCGGTTTTTGGATTCATTTTTCCCGGAAGTGAAAAGTTTGCAACTGCTGTCGGAGATGGGTCAGGGGTTGTTCCCCCGGTTGCGGGTACTTCGGGCAGGGAAGCAGCACAGACGCCGCCAAGCGCCTGGCATTGCTGCGGGGGCAGCAGGTGTGATTGCTGATTGATAAAACAATTACAAAGTAAAGCTGTAGCGTTGCCGGTATTTGTAGTTGAAGGCGGTTCAATAGTGGCGCTGACAGCAAACTGCCCGTTTCTGAGCGACTGGATGTTTCTGGTAGTTGTATAAACACCCGAAGGACCGCAGGCAGCCGGATCAATAACCAGTTGTTGCATTGTTCCGCCTTCTAAAGCAATAGTGGAACCACTTTGATTTTGAATAGTGAGCGGTACTTTCTTTTTCAACCCTTCTAATCCACTCACTTTTATATGCAGTGTTGTGTTTTCGCCTTTTAGCAAGCTGAGTTTATCAGCCGTCATGTCAAGCTGCAAAGCATGGCTTTGGGTGGTTTGTGTTTTTCCGTTTTCAGTGCACTGCACCGGCACATTGCCTTTTGCATCAGCAGGGGCTTTGCAATAAAGCTGCCCGGCGCCTTCTGCCAGCAGTTCTGTCCTGGCGCCGTTTACCGTTACCTGTGTGTTTAAAAAGTTTCCGTCAAAAGGGCCTGTTATCCGGAAAGGTTCGCCTGATGTAAAATAAGAAGGTGTGGCATATGCGGCCGGGGCAATGAAAGAAGCAACAGGAATATCCTGTCTTGCTATTGTTTCATTGCGGTTGTTTTTTAACGCTGCCGTAAGGGATGACCCCGTTGCGGGTACCACCAAACTAAAAGACCCATCTGCAACGCCAATTGTTTTTTGACCCAGCGCAAGCTGGTAAGTTTTAAGGATCTCACTGTTTCTTGCCTTTGCCTTTTCATTATTACCTGACGGCTCTGCCGTTACCGTGCCGGAAATGGTAACAGCAGAAGATAATGAAGGCAGATATACTGTTACCTTTCCTTCCTTTACTTCAAATGTTTTGGTAACAAGCTGATTTTGCTGCGCACTTACAGGCAAAGAACTTACAGTCATGCACAGCATGGCAGCGAAGAGGGTGGCTTTGTATTTCATGATGCCGGTTTTAAATTATTTATTCTTTAAACCTGGCTTTCATGGGATGAATGAGAAAGACTTTTTGATAAGGGCGGGGATCCGGGATGCGGCAGGAACTGATGCCAAATGTACTGATTCCCCGGCAGGCAACCGGTTTTCCAGTGTTAACTGTAAAAGCGGTTTGGTAAATTTGAAAAAAATTAAAACTATGAGTACAGCAACCCGACACAACCATGAGATTGATTATAAAGTATATGGAGAAGAATTACAATTTGTGGAGATAGAACTGGACCCGCAGGAAACGGCTATTGCCGAAAGCGGCGCCATGATGATGATGGAGGATGGCATCACAATGCAAACAATATTTGGAGACGGGTCGGCCCAGCAACCCACCAGTTTCCTCGGTAAGCTGATGAGCGCCGGTAAAAGGGTGCTCACCGGTGAAAGTTTGTTTATGACAGCATTTACCAACGAGGGGCAGGGGAGAAAGAAAGTGAGTTTTGCTGCGCCGTACACCGGTAAGATCATCCCGATGGATCTGCGGGAACTCGGCGGCACCATCATCGCCCAGAAAGATGCTTTTCTCTGTGCTGCCAAAGGAGTAAGTGTGGGCATTCACTTTCAACGCAAACTCGGCGTGGGTATTTTCGGCGGTGAAGGATTCATCATGGAAAAATTAGAAGGCGATGGAATGGCTTTCCTTCATGCCGGCGGCTACATCGTGGAGAAAAACCTGCAGCCCGGCGAAATTTTAAAAATTGATACCGGCTGCGTGGTAGCTTACACACCCGCCATGCAGTTTGATATTGAGTTTGTAAAAGGGGTGAAGAACCTCCTGTTCGGTGGCGAGGGATTGTTCTTTGCCAAACTACAGGGGCCGGGCAAAATATGGATACAGTCGCTGCCCATCAGCCGCCTGGCAGGAAAGATTGTAGAATACGGTACATGGCACCGCAAGGAAGAAGGAAGTGTACTGGGCGGATTGGGAAATTTGCTTGACGGGAGGGGATGATAGTTTGGAGTCGGGACCCGATAGCTATCGGGTCAGGAGTGGTTAAGTCCGGATGGACTCTTTTTACGCCTTTGTTGGTGTTCAAATTTGAACCGCTTACTATATTCGGCCTCTGCACCAACAACCGAAATCAGGAAGTTTACTTTGTGATAATGCAATAAAACCGGGTAGCTGTTTACAATCGTGTTGTTGGTGTAAGGTAACTCAGATGAATGTATCCTTAAGAAGAAACACCAATAACGTCGTAAAATTAAATCCTACCGGCAAGATAAGTTTCACTGACAGTGGGTTCAGCATTTCCGCCTGCTTTTTCCAGCGTTACGGTAAAAGCAACAGACCTGTAAGGCACATCGGGCATTTCAATAAGCCGGCCCCTGATCTCATCCTTAATGATACCCACACTTACCATCTTGCCATCCACTTCGGCCCAAAGCTGGTAGTCTTTGGAAGAAGAAGATTGGGGGAGGTGGTGGATCATGATATAGGCTTTACCGGTGTTTTTA
>JBQTHS010000032.1:0-11487 GCA_052389635.1 Bacteroidota bacterium
TGAAGTTGCGGTAGAATTTTTTTTCTATCTGTTTTCTTTCTTTCTCCGTTTTATCCGGGAAAGCTATCAGCAGGTTATTCCTCGCCACTTGCCTCCGGTATCTTAAAATATAAAATACAAAACCATACACACAATCAGAGAAAACATGCAAAACCCGTAATGGTAACAGTGAAATCAGCCACAGACTGCCATAAACAATGTAATACATGGGGGTAAAGATATATTTTACAAAACGATATTCTGAACCAGGTTACTCTTGCCCGGGTAATCAGTATTGTAATGCAGGCCGCGGCTTTCCTTGCGGAAACTGGCGCCTTTTACAATCAGGTAACCTACTGTGATCATATTGCGCAGTTCAAGCAATTGCGGGGAAAGCGTGGAGGTTTCATAGAGCTGTTCTGTTTCTTCCCATAACAGATCGAGGCGGCGAAGGGCCCGTTGTAAACGAACATCATTTCTTACAATGCCTACATAGTCGCTCATTACCTGTTGCAGTTCTTTAAGGCTCTGGGTGATCAGGATCATTTCCTGTGGTGCTGTGGTGCCCTGGGCATTCCAGTCCGGCACCTCAGCCCCTGTCCATAAATAGAAAGGAGAGTCCGCAAAGGCCGAAAGTTTGTTGGTTGAGTCCAGATAACAACGATGTGCAAACACCATCGCTTCTAACAATGAATTACTGGCGAGACGGTTCGCACCATGCAGGCCGGTGGAAGCACACTCTCCGCAAGCATATAAATTATTGATGGAGCTTCTTCCCCATTCATCTGTTTTGATGCCGCCACAACTGTAATGCGCTGCGGGGGAAACGGGGATCATGTGCTTTGCAATATCTATACCGATGGATATGCACTTCTCATAAATGTTCGGGAAATGTTCTGTAAATTTTTCTTTACTGAAATGGCGGCAGTCGAGCCACACATGCTCCGTACCCGTACGTTTCATTTCGCTGTCTATTGCTCTTGCCACAATATCCCTCGGCGCCAGATCCTTTCGCTCATCGTATTTCCCCATGAAAGCCTCACCATTCTTACTCCGCAGGATGCCGCCATCGCCCCGCACAGCTTCGGTGATTAAGAATGCCTGCCCCTTTACTCCCGGTTCATACAGGGCGGTGGGATGAAACTGGATAAACTCCATATTCTCCACCCTGCCCTTTGCCCGGTAAATCATGGCCACGCCATCGCCGGTTGCAATGGAAGGATTGGTGGTAGTTCTATAGACCTGGCCGTTTCCCCCTGTCGCCAGCATGGTAATCTTTGCCAGTATTTTTTCAATTTTATTTGTTTCGAGGTTTAATACATATACACCATAGCACTCCACATCCGGCGTAGCTTTATTGACAAGATAACCGAGGTGGTGCTGTGTAATGATATCCACCACAAAACAATGCTTGACAAATTCAATATTTTTCTGCTTCGCCACTGCATCTATCAATGCTCTCTCCATTTCCTTTCCGGTTACGTCTTTGTGATGCAGAATACGGAATTCAGAGTGACCTCCTTCCTTTCCCCTTTTATAATCACCGTCTTTTTCTTTGTCGAACCGGGCGCCCTGGTTAATAATTTCCTGCACCCTGTCCGGCCCTTCCTTCACCACCATTTCCACTACCTTTTCATTACATAAACCATCACCGGCTATTAAAGTGTCCTCTATATGTTTTTCAAAACTGTCATTCTCCAAGTCATTCACCACGGCAATGCCGCCCTGTGCATATTTGGTGTTGGTTTCATCGGCTGCTGCCTTTGTCATCATCAATACTTTTTTATCCGGAAACCGGCCCGCCACTTTCAGCGCATAGGTAAGCCCTGCAATACCTGAGCCAATCACCAAAAAATCTGTTTGTCGCATGAATTAAAATTAACTGGAATTCGCTGAACGGATATAGGAGGCGGCCCCTTTTACAATAAAGAACTGGGCCAGCCCATAGGTCAGCATGATAATAATACCTGCAGCTTCAATGATAAAATTATTTACCCCTGCAAACGGGAGATAAAATTTATTAATTGCCAGGATTGAATCTGAAACGACAAATAGCGCTGCACCCGCCATCAGCTGTTTCCCGGCCGGTTTATTTTTAATGTATAACATGTGCAGGGCCAGCATCAGCATGAAGCTGATAACAATGCCATATATCCTTACCGGCAGTGTCATGTCGCCAAGATAGGGCGAAAGCCAGAGAATCAGCCCTGCAAAATAGAGAGCAACCGGCAGGAGCAAAAAAAGTTTGCCTTTCACGCCTTCCCTGGTACGTACCTGGTGAAAGAAGATAATATAAAAAATATGTGCCAGCAGAAAAGCCGTTAATCCAAACAGGAAGAAATCAGTGATTTTTTCCTGGAACATCAGCAGGATATCGCCGGCCCAGGAAAAAAACAATGCGGCAAGTATCCATTTAATAAATTTCACTTTTGACCTGCTGGTTTCGGTAACAAACCAGCCAAACAATGAAAGTACTATCAGCGGTTTACAAATGTATTGCAGGAGTTCGCTCTTTAATAAAATACCCGCCAGATCCCCTGCAAGGGTTAATGCAAAAGCAATGAACCAGGGATTTCTCTTCATGAATTGAATTTAAGGTTCTGTCCAGGCTTCGTTTTCCTTTAATAAATTGATAAGCTCCGTCACCGCCACATCGCTGTTTACGTTGCGCTTCACTACTTCCCTGCCTTTGTACAAGGTGATTTTTCCGGGGCCGCTGCCCACATAACCAAAATCCGCATCGGCCATTTCGCCGGGGCCATTGACGATGCAGCCCATAATGGCAATCTTCACCCCTTTTAAATGATTAGTCACCGACCTGATTTTTCCGGTGGTTTCCTGCAGATCAAATAAAGTGCGGCCGCAGCTCGGACAGCTGATATACTCTGTTTTTGAAATTCTTGTTCTTGTTGCCTGCAATATGCTGAAGGCGGTGTTATTAGTAAACTGGTAAATATCATTTACCGGCAGGTAAGTTCTTCCTGTTGCCTCCAGGCTCCTCATTGCTGCTTTACTATTATAACCCAAACAAATCCCATCACCCAGTCCATCCAAATACAGGGCCCCGGTTTCTGCAGCAAAATGAATAAGATGCTCATCGGGTGTTTGCCAGCTACTGTCAGTTATCAGCACAACCGGGTTTTTAATCCCGTTGTTCATCAATTCTGCAAATTTCCGGCGAACAGATTGCATGGTATTACTGTTGGTTGAGCTGAGACAAATAACTACGGTCGGGTCACCTGCAATTACAGTAAGGTATTCTGAATTTTCCTCATTATTGCTGAAACAATCAATCATTACAAAATTCAAAATATCACTTTTTACTTCAGTCTCTGCAAATCCCTTATCGCTGAATATGGGAAAATAAACCTCACCCCCTACCCCTCTCCACTTCGTGGAGAGGGGAGAATTCAGGGACTCTGCCCATGCATCGGGATAAACAATCACTTTCAATGTTCCCGGTAAAGCAAAATCAAGCAAATGGTTTCCGGTAAATACATAATCTGCTGCTGCATCGCTGATAGCCCACTTATCAGTTTTCGCATCATAGGTATACCCTATGCTCTGCAAATGCGACGGTGATATCTTTTTTATCCTGCTTAAATCAGCCACCACCACTGGCACATGCTTACCGCCTATATTACCGACAGCGAATGTTTCTCTCCTTTGGTAGCTATATGGATTATAAGGCTGCTTAATTAAGCCGGGTACAAAAGCCCGTCCTTCGGCATCGCCGTCGGAAAGCCTATGGCGACCGACGGAGGGGTTGGAGAGGCCTTTCAACAAATCCCTGCACACCGGTATCTCAAATTCAGGGTCTTCTGTCAATGAAACCCTAATCGTATCGCCGATGCCATCTTTCAGCAAGGTCCCGATGCCAACTGCGGATTTTATTCTGCCATCTTCCCCATCGCCGGCTTCCGTTACTCCGAGATGCAGCGGGTAGACCTCTCCAAATTCGTCAAACATAGTTTTAATCAGCAGCCGGTAAGCCTGCACCATCACCAGGGGGTTGCTGCTCTTCATGCTCAGCACTATATTGTGATAAGTTTCTGCCCTGGCAATCCGCAAAAACTCCATAGCACTTTCCACCATACCCATTGGCGTATCGCCGTAACGGCTCATGATGCGGTCGCTCAGTGAACCATGATTGGTGCCAATCCGCATGGCAGTCCCGTATTCTTTGCAGATCTTTACTAGCGGAGTAAACCGTTCCCGGATGCGGTCAATTTCTTCTGCATACTCCGGATCCGTATATTCAATCTGTTCAAATTTTTTTTTGTCAACATAGTTGCCGGGGTTTACCCTCACTTTTTCAATTATCCGGGCAGCTATTTCTGCCGCATTAGGTGTAAAGTGAATATCGGCAACAATCGGGGTGTTGTATCCCCGTTTGCGGAGTTCATTTTTTATGTTCAGTAAATTTTCTGCTTCTTTTTTGGATGGCGCTGTGATGCGTATCAGCTCGGAACCGGCTTCAATACAACGGATGCTTTGTTCTACAGTAGCCATAGTATCCATTGTATCCGTAGTCGTCATCGTTTGTACACGGATAGGATGGAAATTCCCCAGCAGCAAGTTGCCGATCCTGACTTCTCTTGTTGCAAGCCTTTTGTATTCAGTAAGTGATTCGCAATAGAATTGCATGATTGCAAAACTAACAAAGAACGGGCAGGTAAGTTTACCAATCTTTCGCCTGTGAGCCTCCTGCCTTACTCTTTTCTTTTTGCAGCCGCTGTTGCACTTCCTTCTCTTTCTGCTGAAGCAGTTTTAGCCGCTGCTCTGCTTCCCTGGGGTTCATTTTCGGCTGCGGTTGCTTTTGCTGTGGTTGCTCCTGTTTTTTCTTGTCCTTGTTTTCCTGCTTTTTGGGAGGCGGTGTTTTCTTTTTCAGTTCCAGCAGCGCTTTTTGCAGGTTTTCCCTTGCCTCTTTGTCCTCCGGATTATTACGCAAAGCACTTTTATAGGCTTCAATACTTTCTTCCAGGTTTTTTTGCTGGCTCAGTATCACCCCTTTGTTATAAAAAGATTTTGACTTCAGTTCCTTCTCTTCCGTTTCACGCCCCAGTGAATTAAAAACCTGCACGGCTTCCACTTTCTGATCCTGTTTGTACAGTGTATTGGCCTGGTTGAATTTTGCGGTAGTATTATCAGGGTAAGCCTGCAATGCCTTGCCGTATTCTGCAGCAGCCTTACTGTATTCCTGCTTTTTATAAAAATCATTACCGGCACGGATGAATTTTTCCGCCTCTGATGACTGGCCGGATGAAATTGCCGCAAGGAGTAATAAGCTTATCGTCAGTCTGTGCTTCAACCGGTTAATTTTTTTCTCTCAGGAATAAAATTTTCTGCCAGCAGCAAAAGAAACATTGCTGCAGCAAGCCATATATAGAATGTTCTGAAGCCCATCAGCGACATGTCGCCAAATGCTTTTCGTTCAATCTGCGATAATTGCGCCTTTACTGCTGTCACCGCAGCATCGCTTCCCTGCAGGTTGATATACCTCCCGTTTGTCTTTTCCGCCACCGATTTTAATACTGCATCGTTCAGCCTGGAGATGATAGTATTCCCTGATGCATCTTTCTTATTCTCACCAGTGGCGGGGTCGGGGATTGCGGAACCTTCCGGCGAGCCCACACCAACAGTATTTATCATGATTCCCTGATCTGATAAGTCTTTCGCTTTTTTTTCTGCATCATAATCATGGTCTTCGCCATCGGAGATCAGGACGATGGTTTTAAATCTTTTGTCAGTTGTGCTGAAGGCCCGTGCACTCATCTCCAGCGCATCGCTGATAACAGTGCCCTGCTGTGGCACCGCATCCGGGCTGGCTGCAGAAACAAACAGTTTGGCAGCGCCGTGGTCAGTTGTCAGCGGCATTTGCATATAAGCTTTCCCTGCAAAAAGGATCAAAGCGATCCTGTCATCGGGCATTTCATCCATCAGCCTGCTGACAAACTGCTTTGCCCTCTCTAACCTGTTTGGCGCCAGGTCGGCTGCCAGCATGCTCTTGCTTACATCTATTGCCACAGCAATATCAATCCCTTTTCGTTTTATATTTTCAGCGCCGCCGGTTTTGCCGGGGTTCATGGCTGCCAGTATGCCTGCAGCAAAAGCAATACAAACAAGGATAAACTTGCCGGTGAATAATCCGGCAGAACAGTTCCGGGTAAGGGCATTTACCAGTTTTTCATTCCCTATCCTCTCTCTTACCTTTTTCTTCCAGTACAGAAAAGCGGCAAACAGGAGAAGAAGTGCCAGCAGCGACAGCCAGAGCCAGGCAAAATTTTTATATTGAAAATGGAAGTTCAATGCAGGATTTTATAACAACTATTGAACCAAAACAGGGCATGCCCGGCAGACTACATCTTTCCTTCAAAAAAACCAAGCTGCTTCAGGATGTCTTTAAGCATTTTTATCCGCACCGGCTTCATATCGAATTTTTTTTCCGGCGATTCAATATTGAGAACAAAGAAATACGGGTGGTTGTTTTCTTCAATCCAGCCAACAATCCATCCGAGGGCATGGCCTCTTTCCGTAAAGCCCCACCCGGTTTTATATCCCAGCCGGTAATTGGCATTATCCTCAAACAGCATGGCCCTTTTCACCACTTCCTGATAACTTTTGAAAAAAGGAAGCTGATCAAAGTACAGTCTTTTCACCAGGCCCACTTGCTGGTCAGGCGTTATTCTAAGTGAGTTATCCAGCCAAAAACTGTCAATGGTTGTTTTGATAATTACTTTTTCTTTGGCATCCTTAACGCCATATTTCAGGCTGTCGAGCCATAGCTGCATGGTATCTTTCCCAATTCTCTTTGCCACCTCCTGGTAATAATAAACCGATGAAACCCTGAATGCCTCATACATGGTAAGGTCCCTGCTCCAGTCATCTGACCAGCGTTTCACCCCGTCCCATTTAATCACCATGCTGTCGTTCACAATCTTGCCCGTTTGCAAACCAATCAGTGAGTTCACAATTTTGAATGTGGAGGCTGGCAGGTAGCTGCTGTCACGGTAGCGGCTAAGGTTATACACAGTAAACTTACCGGTGGCATTGTTCATCAGGGCGAAGCAGCCTTCCACTTTATGTTCATCAAAGTATTTTTTCAGGCTATTGTCCTGCTTTAGGTTGTTTTCTGAACAGGAAGCTAATAATAACAGCAGGGGAAGACCCGATACTATTCTTCTCATTCTTTTCAAAAATTTCAGCAAAGGTAATCTACTGTCTCCTATAAAACTGAAAGACACTGCGGCAAACGGTAAAACCCTCCTTCGCTAATTTGTCCGCCAGAGTTTTTAACGAATATGGAAGCTACGGAGGGTAAATAAAAATCCCGGCGGTCAGCCGGGATAGTTTAAATTTTTTGTTCCCCTTAATCAAAGGTAGAAACCACCTTTTTGTTTGTAGTGCCTTACTCCGTTACAATCCCTTTTGGTGGCAGCGCAGGAACTGAGCACAAACATGACAGTTGCAGCTAAGACCAGGCAAAAAAATACTTTTTTCATACTTAGTTTACAAGTTGGGTACAGCTATGCCGTACATTAAAAAAACAGTTAAGGAAATTCCAAAGGATTTTGGCGGAGTAGAAGTTTAAACCATCGTAGTAGAGAACGAAAATAATAACCGCTTATTGCTTCTCATAACTTTTGATGATATTTTTCTCAGCAGGTATGGGAAAACTACGGGATAAGCCTTATTTATCGTAAAAGCCCGGCTTAATATTATAGCCAGGTTCTCATTTCAGCACCCCTGACTCCTTCCCGATTTTTGTAAAAGCAGCAATAGCCCTGTCTAAGTGTTGTTGTTTATGCGCAGCGCTCAGCTGCACCCTTATCCTTGCCTGGCCTTTCGGCACCACCGGGAAGAAAAAGCCAATAACATAAATGCCCTCATCTAAAAGTTTAGCCGCCATTGTTTGCGCCAGCACCGCATCATAGAGCATGATGGGAACAATGGGATGGTCGCCTGGTTTGATATCAAACCCCGCTTCTATCATTTTGCTGCGGAAGTATTGGGTGTTGTATTCCAGTTTATCCCGCAGTTCTGTTGTTTCGGTCAGCATATCCAGCACAGCAATGGATGCGCCGGTGATGGAAGGTGCCAGTGTATTGCTGAACAAATACGGTCTTGATCGCTGGCGAAGTATTTCAATAACCTCTTTCCGGCCGGATGTGAAACCACCCGAAGCGCCGCCCAACGCTTTGCCCAGCGTACCGGTAATGATGTCAATCTTACCCATTACGCCCCGGTATTCATGGGTGCCCCTGCCCGTTTTTCCGAGAAAGCCGGAAGAGTGGCATTCATCAATCATGATGCAGGCATCATGTTTCTCTGCCAGTTCCACAATCTTATCCAGTTGGGCAATGGTTCCATCCATACTGAAGGAACCATCGGTAACAATGATGCGGCTCCGGCAACCGCCCGCTTCTTTCAGTTTCGTCTCCAGGTCTTCCATATTATTATGCTCATAGCGGAAACGCTGTGCCTTGCATAACCTCACCCCGTCAATAATGGAGGCATGATTCAGCGCATCGGAGATGATGGCATCCTGTTCATTAAACAGCGGTTCAAACACCCCGCCGTTGGCATCAAAGGCAGCGGCATATAATATGGTGTCTTCTGTACTGAGGAATTTTGAAATTTTTTCTTCCAGTTCTTTATGAATATCCTGTGTGCCGCAGATAAAGCGGACACTGCTCATGCCATAGCCTCTTTTATCAATGGCCTTATGGGCTGCTTCAATCACTTTCGGGTGACTGGAAAGACCGAGGTAGTTATTGGCACAGAAGTTCAGCACCGTTTTACCATTTACTGTTATTTCGGCCCCCTGCGGGCTGGCAATAATCCTTTCTTTCTTGTAAAGGCCTGAGGTTTTTATCTCCTCCACTTCCTTTGCAATCCGCTGAACTAATTTTTCGTTCATATGGTTTTGTTTGTGGCAAATATAGAAAGAGAAGCGGATGCCCCGGAAAGCCGGGCTCCGGCTCAGTTCATCAGGGTTTTTCTGCACTCCGCTAACCGGATTATGCAGCTTATCAACTTCCGATTGTCCGCTGCACCAACAATATTTATGTTTATGGTAACATTTTGCCCAATACTTTCGTCAAACTGCAAAACCACAACCATGAAGAAGAAAACCCATTTCATCATAACTGCATTTGCCCTGGCATTGGGTGCAGGAATTATTGTTTTAACTTCTTCAGCCTCAGATAAAAAGAAAACCCAATCCCCCTCCTGCTGCCAAAAGACTGAAAAACAATGCAGCGAAGAGAATAAAAAGAGCGGCTCCGGTGAACTCATCATGGAAAATATGTCCCGCCAGTTTATCAGCATTTCCCCTTTTTAGTACCTGATTTTCAACATGTAGCCAGAATATTTTTTCTCTTTCTGCTGTAACTTAATGGCCGGCCATCCGTTTCATTCATCAGGCAGCCTGATATTATTTTTATTTTTGACTGCCATACCGGCTGTATATGACTGAAAGGGAATATAACGAGTGTGTAACTGCTTATGCAGACAATGTTTACCGCTTCATCCTGAAGAACCTCCGCCATGAGGAGGATGCCAGGGATGTGGTGCAGACAGCGTTTGAGAAGATGTGGCGTAACCGGGACGCAGTAGATGCCCAAAAAAGCAAGTCCTATCTTTTTACCGTTGCCTACCATCAGATGATTGACCATATCAGGAAAGTAAAGCGGATACAACTGCGCTCAGCATTCAGCGCTGAAGCAAGAGTGGAAAGCCGGCCGGTAAATAACCTGAAAAAAGTTTTGGACGAAGCGCTGACCAGGTTGAGTGAAACACAACGGTCGCTGGTGCTGCTGAAAGATTATGAAGGGTACAGCTATGAAGAGATAGGCCGCATCATGAACCTGAACGAAAGCCAGGTGAAGGTATATCTGCACCGGGCAAGAATGCAACTGAAAGGGTATTTGGTGAAAATGGAAAACGTAATATAGAAGACGGAGGTCGGAAGTCGGAAGTCAGAAATCGGAACATACCTGAAAAACGACCTCTCTGACTTCAGACATCAGACCTCAGATAGAGACATCATGAATATTAACCGCCATAATTACGAAGAGTATTTTATCCTGTACATGGATAATGAGCTGGGCAGCGAAGAACGCCGCATGGTGGAGGCATTTGTGCAGCAGCAACCTGATCTGAAAGAAGAATTAGACAACTTGCTTCAATACAAACTGGTTCCTGACACAAGTATAATATTTGAAGGAAAAGAGGAGTTACTGAAAGAAAACAGTCATTCATTTATCACACCCGGCAATTATGAAGAATGGCTTTCTCTTTATATAGATAACGAACTGACAGCTGAACAAAAACAACTGGTTGATGTATTCATTGTCGCCAATCCTCCTGTTAAAAATGAACTTGAGCTGCTTCAAAAAACAAAACTGCAGCCTGAGCCAATTGTATTTACCCATAAGGAATCCTTATACCGCAAAGAAGAAAAAGTGCGGAGAATATTTCCTCTTCAATGGAGAGCAGCCGCTGCAATACTGATACTGGCGCTGGGCCTTTCCTCTATTTTCATATTTAATAAAAAACAAAGGGGCGGCAAGGATGAAGTGGCAACAACCAATCCTGCTGAACAAAAACCGCCCGGGAAGAATGACGCACCGGTAATACCGGAGAAAAACAATAATATTTCTCTTACGCCGGAGAAAAAGGATGCCATTGCCATCAGCCCGGGTACTGCTATTGACAATAAAAAGGCAACTTCTGTTTTGCCCGGGAAAGAAAACAACAGGGCCGTGGCCGATAACAGGAAACTGGTCGTTCCCAATAATAAGCTGCCTGAAAATAATTCAGCTGTAACCAGGAAAGAAGAGCCGGTTATTGCTGAAAACAAACCTTCCAATAACCTGCCGCTGCCGCTGAATAACCCCAATGCTGTAAACAACAACAAACCTGAAGAGGCTGTTGCCTACAATAAGCCTGAAGAAAGCAACCCGGTCAGCGCAGCCATGAACGCTGATGTAACAAATAAAACCGCACAACCGTCCAACATAGTACAGGCGTCATACAACGGAAACAATGATGACGCCATCTTTGATCAGCCTGATGGCAGGAAGAACAAGAACCGCGGCATCTTCCGGAAGATAGCCCGGACCTTTGAAAAAAGGACTAATATTGATCCTACCGATGACAATAAGCTGTTAGTAGCCGGGCTGGCCATCAAGCTCAAATAATGCTTCGTCAGGCTCAGCATGACAAACACAAGTAGTATTTAAAATAAGTAAGTAATATGAAAAGTATATTTACCCTATGTCTCACCCTATGCATTGCAGTGACCGTTTTTGCCCAGACAGATACTACCGGCAGGCAAAATCCGCCGCCAAATGATACCATCCGAATCGGCGGCATCACTATTATCCGCAAAGCGGGCAGCAAAGACCGGGAAGTGGTGCATGACAAGGAATACAAAATGAGAAGAAGGAAAAATGTGGACTCGGCCCGCAACCTCACCACTAACTGGTGGATATTCGACATCGG
>JBQTHS010000033.1:0-76332 GCA_052389635.1 Bacteroidota bacterium
CACCAGTATATAAAACAATGCGGTGGCAATGGCGCTTCCTACAATACCCAGCAGGGCAATGGAAATAATGGCGTTTTGAATGCCTTTATCAGCGAAATTGAGTCCGGTAAATTCCTGCTGCCAGAGTGCCAGGCCGGCAGGAATGGTCATAAAGGCCAAAGAAACCGTGGCGGCATGTATGGGATTGACTCCTTTCAGGTAATGCCCCACCATATTTACGTTGATGCCATATAAAAAAGTGGCAAGGAGTATGAGCAGCGTATAGCTGAAATTATCAAAGCTGATCGTTTTTTCGCCGGTAATAACGGGAGCAATGATAAGCAGCACCAGCCCGGCAAAACCGGTAACCACCCCGGCTATTTTTTGGCTGCTGATATTGTCCTTAAAAAAGAAAATGCCCACCACCACCACACAGATCGGGGTGAGGGAGTTCAGTATTCCTCCAATCGAACCATCAATCTTTGTAAGGGCTGCGGCAAAAAGAAATGCCGGGAGCAGGTTGCCGGATACGGCGCTCAGAATAACGGTGCCCAGTTTGTTTTTAGGAATTTTTTGAAAATGGAAAACGGCAAACGGCACAAACACAAGCCCGGCAGAAAAAATGCGAAGCGCCGCAATCTGTGATGCAGTGAGGGCTGCGGTACTGTCCTTCATCAGCTTGAACGAACTGCCCCAGATAATGCATAGGATGATAAATATAGCCCAACTGACAAACCGGTTGCTCATAGTGGTGACCGTTACGAAGGCGCAAAGGTGCTGAAATTGCGGGAGCGAACCGCATTTAATTTATTGACGACTGAAAGAGTATATTGCAGCAATAAATTTTTATGTCAAAGATTATTCTCAAAGATATCTCCACCCGGACGCCAAAGGAACTGGACAAAAAAAAGGTTAAAGAACAAACCACTAAGCTGGTGGAGGAGCTGGATGAATTGCAAAACCTGCTTTTCGCTGAAGGAAAACATTCGGTACTGGTTGTGATACAGGGGATGGATGGCAGCGGGAAGGACGGGGTGATCCGGAATGTGCTGGGCAATATGAACCCGCAGGGGGTAAAGGTGAAATCATACAAAGCCCCCACGGCGGAAGAACTTTCCCATGATTTTTTGTGGAGGATACATGAGCATGTCCCGGCCAAAGGCATGATACAGGTGTTTAACCGGTCGCATTATGAGGATATACTCATTACGAGAGTGCATAAATGGTGCGATGATGAAACAGCACTGAAACGGATGAAAGCCATCAATGATTTCGAACAGTTATTGCAGGAGCACAACAACACACATATACTCAAGTTCTACCTGCATATATCGGCTGAAGAACAGCATGAACGGCTGACAGAACGTATGAAAGATCCCGCCAAGATGTGGAAATACAATGAAAAGGATTTTGCAGAAGCCAAACTCTGGGATATTTACATGAAAATGTATGAGGACTGTTTTAATAACTGCAGCCACCCTCCCTGGATTATTGTTCCGGCCGATCAAAACTGGTATAAGGAATTTATTATAGCTGCTGCGCTTCACCAATTGCTGACCGGCCTCAATATGCAATATCCGGGCTTTAAAAAATAACGTTTGCGGTGAATAATAATCACTTCGAACAAGGTTTACAATTTTGGGAACATGCCCGAAAACCGATAGATTACAAAATATTTTATTGCTAAAACCAATACATTATGGGAATGCTTAAAGAATTTAAAGAGTTTGCCACCAAGGGCAATATTGTTGACCTTGCCGTGGCCGTTGTCATCGGCAGCGCATTCGGTGCTGTGATAACTTCACTTACGGATGCATTCATTATGCCGTTGATCAGTATGGTTCTTGGAAAAGACGGCATGGGAGAAATAGCCTTTACCGCGGGGGGTACTGTTTTTCCCGTCGGGGCCTTTCTGCAGGCGGTTATTAATTTCATCCTTATTGCTTTTGTCCTCTTCCTGGTCATCAGGGCAATGAATTCCATGAAGAAGAAAGAGGAGGCCGCACCTGCTGCCACTCCCGAAGACATACAACTGCTCCGGGAAATAAGGGATACACTGAAGAAATAGAGGAAAAGGGCTGAAAGAGCTACATACATTTTCCCTTATTTTTGTAAAGTCCTGTTCCTCATCATAACAGGATTTTATTTTTATCGCTTAAACCGGTAGCCGTGCAGAATTCATCATACCAGATCAAACTACCTCAGTTTGAAGGCCCCTTCGACCTGCTGCTTTTCTTTATCGAAAGGGATGAACTGGATATTTACAATATTCCGATCACAGGCATTATCAACGACTTTCTTGATTACATCCACCAGAGTGAAGAACTAAACATTGAGCTGAGCAGCGAGTTTATCCTGTTCATCTCCACCCTGATGCGGATAAAAGCCAAAATGCTGCTGCCCCGCAAAGAACTGGATGCGCAGGGCAACGAGATAGATCCGAGGCAGGAGTTGGTGAACAAAATACTGGAATATAAACGCTTCAAGGAAGCATCAGCACAGATGGCAGAAATGGAAGGCCTGCGGATGCTGATGGTGAAGAGGGGAAACATCCGGCAGGAGCTGGCGCAAATCGGCGAAGAAGACAGCGAAGGCACCGAGATACAAAGCATCACTCTTTTTAAACTGATGCGGGCCTTTGAAAGAGTCATGCAGAAGTACAGCGACCGGCTGAACAAACCGGTGCATACCGTGGTGCAGTATAACTACACGATGGAAGGCAGCCGGGACCAGATGCTGAACATGGCAAGAGAGCAAAAGACGCTTTCTTTTGAAAAGATATTTGATACGGTTGAAAACAGGGTACATGCCATTTTTATTTTCCTGTCGCTGCTGGAGCTGGTGCAGCAGAAATTCCTGAAGATGATAACCGGCGAAGGGAAAAATAACTTTATCATCGAATACAACGAACCCGAAAACCGGCTTGCCGAACTGGAAGAATTTCAAACACCACAATAAAAACCAAATTAATTATGAAACGATCAGCAACAGCCAACTGGAAAGGCTCCGGCAAAGAAGGAAGCGGTAAACTGCTTACCCAGTCAGGAGTGATCAAAAATAAAAATTACGACTACCGGAGCCGCTTTGAAGACGGCGCATTTACCAATCCGGAAGAGCTGATAGCTGCTGCCCATGCCGGCTGCTTCTCTATGAAGCTGAGTTTTGTATTGGGTGCAGCAGGCTTCACCCCCAGCCGCATCGAAACAAAATGCACCGTTACCCTCGAAGGCGGCGTCATTACCGGCAGCCACCTGGAAGTAAAAGCTAAAGTACCTAAACTAAAAGCAAGGGATTTTCCGCAGTATGCGGAAGATGCAAAAGCTAATTGCCCGGTAAGTAAGGCATTGGGAAGCATCAATATTACTATGGAGGCGCAGCAGGTAAAAAGCTTTAAAGCCACACCGGCCTGAAACTTTTTATAATAGACAGATAAGCCATCTTTTAGGGGTGGCTTTTTTTTATTTATATACAACCCGGCAGATTGATTAAGTTTAGCACCATATCATACTAAAGTATGATTGATAATATGGTTTCAAAAACTAAATTCACCACTTAACAGCCATCCCGGCAGTGGCAAAGAACGAAACGGCTGTATATTTTGTTCCCGCAGGTAAGTTTGTTACCTTTTAAAAGAATTTGGATGATATGTTACGGAGGAAAAACTTCCTGAATGTTGCCATGTACTGCATTCTCCAATGTATAGCTACTTCCGTATCCCGTGCACAACACTCCGGCGGGGTATTTTATCATCTTACTACCAAAAACGGGTTATCTTCCAACCGGGTGAATGCTGTAATCCAGGACAGGGAAGGTTTTTACTGGATAGCCACACAGGACGGGCTAAACCGTTTTGACGGCAGCAACTGCAGGATGTTCAGGAGTAATAAAAATGATTCCACTTCCTTATCGCATAATGATTGCAGGCTTTTGCTGGAAGATGACAAAGGAGATATCTGGATAGCTACTCCCCGTGCCGTAAACAGGTATGTAAAAAAAACAGGAAAGTTTGAACGATATTACTTATCGCATCCCTCCGTACTTGCCGACCGGCTCACGATACGGGGAATGGTGAAAGACGAAGCTGGAAATATCTGGGTGACTTCAGTGGGGCTCTGGCAATACAACATCTATTCACGGCAATGGACCCGTTACCTGCACGAACCGGCCAATCCCGCTTCCGTTCCGGAAGGATTTAATTACTTACTGCAGTATGATAGGTTTAATAAAGGTTTATGGATGAGCAATGATGGATTGACTTTTTTTAATATTGCCGAAAAAAAATTTCATCATAAAGCCCACAATCCGAAAAACATTTTTCCATTCCGGATAGCCCCGGCTGATGGCATTTTTGTACTGGACAGCCTCGGAACTATCTGGTTTTATAATGATCCGGAACTTGAGTTAAGCAATTATTCTTTTCGGGACAAAAGGGTACGCAGTTTTCCGGCTTATGTATCAAAAGGAGTTTATAGTTGTTCCGTAGATGAATTAAACAGAATATGGTTTAACCACTGGAGCAAAAGCACAGCGATATACGACCCGGCAACAAATAAAATGGATACGCTGTTTTTGGCGCCCACCCATCAGCAATCTCCGCTAACCGACATCGCCACGCATTTGTATATTGATATAACAGGGAATTATTTCATCAGCTCTTCAAAAGGCGTCAGTATTTATAATCCCCGTGCACAGGCCGTCCGGTATTTCTGGCTGACTGACAAACGCAAACCAGAACCCGGCGTTGAAAATACCATTAACTGTCTGGCCGAACAAAATGAGAGTATTGTATGGGTGGGAACCGGCGCCGCACTCTTTCGGTATGATTTTGCCCAAAACAAAACAAAGGCTATTGAAAACCTGCCCCTGTCTTCTCCGATTATCCGCTGCCTGTATATACACAAAGATTCTGTTTTATGGATCGGTGGCTGGAGTGAGATTCTGCTTTTTGATTTGCGGTCAGAAAGAGTGTTGAAAAAAATTTCTCTTGATGCTAATCCGCAGTTTATCATGGCGGGCAGCCCGGGACAGATCTGGGTGGGGACATGGGCACAGGGATTATTCAAATTTTCAAATACAGGCCAAATAACAGAAAGGATCGTTCAGCAGCCGGATCAACCCCGTTCTCTTTTATACAACGGGCTACCCAGCTTTGTCAGCAGCGCTACAGAACCTTGTTTTTGGATTGGTTATAACTATGAGTATGGTTTTTTTAAGCTGAACTACACAAACCACACAATTGAAAACTTTAAAATCCCCGCCGGGACTTCTTTCAATTCTGTTTATAATTCTATAAACGCCATTGCTGAAGACAAGCAAGGAAATTTATGGCTCGGCAGTTATGGCGGCGGGCTTACCTTTTTTGACCGGCGCAAAAACCGGTTTACTAACTATACAAGAAGCGATGGGCTTAGCGGCGACTATGTCAATAAAATATTGCCGGATGCAGGTTCAAATATCTGGGTTACCACTTCCAATGGCCTTTCCATTATAGATGGCCGCACACATTCGATCATGAAATCGGAAATTGATCTTTCTTTTCCCGATAATGATTTCAGGGCGAATGGCATTGTACGTAAAAACGGGAAGCTGTTGTTTTTTTCCGGACTTAAACTGGTGGAGATTGACCCGGTTGCATATTTACAATCTACTTATCCTTCTGAAATCCTGCTGAGTAATTTTAAAATTTTTGAAAAAGAAACTCCCCTTCCGGTAAATAAAAAAGGTGAGCCCGGAATACATCTTTCCTACAGGCAGAATTTTTTTTCGCTTGAATATTCTTTGCTGAAATCAAACCCCGATGCTTCTACCCAATATGCATACAAATTAGACGGCTTTGATAAAGACTGGAACCATGTCAGGGAGCGAAGAATTGCTTATTATACCAATGTTCCTCCCGGCCGTTATACATTCAGTGTAAAAGCTACCGATGAAAGCGGCAAATGGTTATATTTCTCCGGCCCCGTTGTTATCACTATTACCCCGCCTTTCTGGAAAACATGGTGGTTCTATCTTCTCTGCGGCATTATGGCTGCCCTCACAGTATTTTATGTGGTAAGCAGCCGGATAAATCAATTTAAAAAAAGACAGCGGGAGCAACTGCGGCTGGTAGTAGCCACCCAGGAACAGGAAAAGAAAAATATTTCCGCTGAATTGCACGATGATCTCGGAGTTCGCTTATCAGCCCTGAAATATTTTGTCACCTCGCTGAAGGATTATCTGCAGCCGGGCAATCCGATGGCAACCGAAACATACAGCAAAACCCTTGAGGTAATTGATGAATCGGTAGAAGATATCAGGTACCTGCTGGTGAACCTGAGCCCCAAAACATTAAATGAATACGGATATTTAATGGCGGTAGAAGACCTGGTAAATAAATTAAGAAAGCTGCACATCATTGATATCGAATTAAAGCAAAAAGGTATTGAGGGGCGACTGCCAGCCGATATAGAATCCGGTTTGTACCGCATTACACAGGAACTCATTAATAATACCCTGAAACATGCGGGGGCCACGGCTATTCAATTGCAAATTGAGCAAACCGCCGGCTTTATCCGTTTGCAGTATGAGGATAATGGAAAAGGTTTTAATACAGCACTTCCCGCACAGGGATATGGCATGCAAAACATACAAACAAGAGTGACATTGCTGAACGGGAAAACAGAATGGGATACCGGAATCAATAAACCGGCAAAAGTTATTATTGAAATCCCTTATAATCATACTTAAGTATGAAGCAGGCCGGCGGGAGCTAATACTACCTTTGACTCACTGTATGAAAGCAAGAATATGATTGCGGTGCAGAAAAAAAGAATCTTTATAGCGGATGACCACCAGTTATTCATTGATGGCATCCGGCTGATTTTTGCCCAACATCCCCGCTATGAAATAGCCGGTTCCGGGGGCACGGGAAATTCCGTTGTTGATTTTATTAAGCAGCATTCTGCAGATATTGTAATTACGGATATTAACATGCCCGGTATGAACGGTATTGAAGCCACTGAAAAAATAAAAGCCATCAACCCGGTCATAAAAGTAATTGCCGTAAGCATGGTAAATGATTATGCCTCGGTGCATAAAATGCTGCAAAGCGGCGCCGACGGATATGTGTTGAAAAATGCGGGGGCTGATGAATTGATGAAAGCCCTTGAGTTTGCCGAAGGCGGCGAGGTGTTTATCAATAAGGAAATCTCAGATATACTCTTAAAAGGCATCCGCTTTAATCAATCGGCAGAAGCCAAACGCATCCGGGCGGCCCGTGAAGATTTAACCCAGCGGGAAAAAGAAATACTCACCTGTATTGTAAAGGGCCAGAGCAACCAGGAAATAGCGGACCAACTCTTTATAAGCATACCCACCGTAAAAACCCATCGCAGCAATATACTCGCCAAATGCGATGTTAAGAATACCGCCTCCCTCGTCAGGTTTGTAATGGAAAACAATTTGCTCAGCTAACAGCAGCTTCATCATACTAAAGTATGAATAGAATTTCCATCTTTTGAATGAATGACAGGGCCGGTAATCATTATAGCTTCAACACAGGTTTCCGGGATTAGCAGGAGAGAAAGTAATAACAGTTCATGAGTTTATGAAGAATAAGCTTACCTGAGCTATTAAACGGTTCTCTTTTTTTCCGGGCGCTGGTATTCTTTTACTATAAAACAAATAGAAATGAAAAAGATATACTCCCTTCTTTTTGAATTAACCGGCTTAATCCTTGCTGCAAACGCCCAAACTGCAGGCGATTACCGCAGCGCCGCAACCGGCAACTGGAGTGATGCGGCCAACTGGGAGCGGTTTAACGGGGCGGCATGGGTGGCTGCCCCATCTGCCCCGGCAAGCAGCGATGGAGTGATCAGCATTTTATCGGGACACACTATCACCATAAATAGTACAGTGACAGCAGACCAGGTAGTAGTAAATACTGGAAGTGTATTAGATCAGCAATCAGACCTGAATCTTGACAATGGCGCAGGGAATGATTTAACAGTAAACGGAATATGGAATGTTTCCGGAGTAGTACCATCATTAAGTGGCCCAGGCAATGCTATGGTTGGGGCAACCGGCATTGTCAATTTTACTATGCCGGCTTTTTTATCAATGGGCGCATCTGTTACCAGCAGCGGAACAATGAATTGGCAGGATGGAGCTTTGTTCTTTAACGCTGCTGCAGCAACAATGACCAATAGCGGAACAATGAACATCAGCGGAAATAATCCTTTTCAGAATAATCCAGGCCCAGGTACATTTATAAATACAGGGACAATTACAAAAACCAGTACGGGTACTACTATGATCACATTGAGTACGTTCAGTAACAGTGGCACCATCAACGTAAACGGCGGTACAATTGATTGCGGGGATAATTTTACCAATACAGGTACTGTTGCATTTAATGGCGGAAACTGGCTTCAGAGCCAGGGCATATTTAATCACAATGCAGCTTCAATCATCAATGGCACAGGTCACTTCAGCATCAGCAGCAATGCTGCTCTGAATTTAAATATCAACCAGACATTTCCATCCACACTCGTATTTACCAGTACAGGTACTATCAGCGGCGCCGGCAATCTTACCATTAATAATGATTTCACTTTTGGCGGAACGATCGGCGGAAGCGGCACCCTTACCATCAATGCCAGCAGCACCTGGAACGATGGCTCTCTGGACAGGGCTTTAATTATCCCGGCCACAAGAACACTTACTCTCACTACAGGAAGCAATAAATCTATCGGTGCATCTATTACCAACAACGGTACGATAAGCTGGCAGGATGGAGCTTTATCTATTACTGTAGCCGCCACCGTTACCAATAATGGAGCAATGAACATCAGTGGCAATGGCACATTTCAAAATAGTCCTGGGCCGGGAACTTTTATCAACAATGGCATAATGACCAAAAACAGCGCAGGCACTACCATTTTTGCCATGACAACAATGACCAATAGTAGCGGCGCCACTATAAACGGATTGGGTACTATTGAGATTAATGGTACCACTATTAACAGCAATGGCTTTATCGCTCCCGGTTTATCTCCCGGTTTGCTTACCATTGACAACAATCAGCCATTGAGTGCCAATAGCACATTAAGTATAGAAATGCTAAATGGTTCAGGAGCCGGAACCGGGCATGACCAATTAATCAGGAACGGAGATATTACATTGGCAGGAATGCTAACCGTTACAGAAACCGGTAGCGTCCCTCCTGGAACTTATACCATCATTAACCTGCTTTCGGGTACGGTGAGCGGTAGCTTTGCCACTACCAATTTGCCATCTAACTATACACTGCAGGTAAATGCGTCCAGTGTAGCGGTTGTAAAGAGCTCTCCATTGCCATTACACTTTATCTCTTTTACTGCCCAAAAAACAACGGATAATAAAGTAAAACTGCACTGGGTAACAGCGGATGAACAAAATGTTTCTCATTTTGAAGTGCAGCGGAGCGCCGATGGTGTGAATTACGTTCGCATAGCTGTTGTACAGGCATTGAATAGCCCCAATGGGGGAACTTACCATTACCGGGATGAATCACCATTAACCAGGGCAAATCATTACCGTCTTCTCATTGTTGATACAGATGCAAGCTTTCAGTTATCACCCGTCCGGAGAATTTCAATTGATAAACTAAACTATTCATTGAGTGTTTATCCCAATCCGGCAAAAGATTTTATACAGGTTGATTTCAGCAGCAATGAGAAAAAAATACGGGTCAGGATTTTTGACGCAGCGGGGAGGCTGATGCTTTCAAAACTGCTCAATAATGAGTTGCTTATCACCATCCCTGTACAATCGTTGTCAGCCGGAACTTACTACCTGCATGTGTCCGACGGCATACAGGAAGCAAAGCAGGTTTTTGTAAAGCAATAAAAAGGGATGCTTTACTGCTTATCCGGCAACCTCATCCAAAAGGATGAATAAAAATTCCATCTTTTGAATGAAGACAACGGTTGTGTGACATAATATCTTTCCGGTATTAAAATGCACTATTATTAAAAAGAGGTTGTTTGCCCTTGCTCCCGATTTAAGACGACCAATAGTAATAAGGATACGGCAGCAAACAGGTTTTGTTTTTATATTTCTGGCTGTAGTTGCTATAACTATATACTAAACTGTCAAGGTTAAGTGTATTTATTTCTTTCATCTTAAAATCAATAATTATGCATTATAATAATTTTATCAGGTATGCCACAGCAGCAACCTTTCTGTTTTTTTATGTTACTGTTTCTTATGGTTCGGGGTGTTCGAAAAGTAATACCTGCAAGACCTGTACCGCCAAGAACAGTTATGGTAATGTAATAGAGGAAAAGCAGGTCTGCACTCAACAGGAGGAGCAAAGTTTCAGGGATCACTATGCTTTGGCGCAAACACCGGTAACTGTTACCTGCCAATAATAAGTTTATTCATATATCCAGGGTAATGGCGGCTTTTTTGAACCAGTAATAATTGTTTTTAATTTTCCGAGAAAAACAGGGGATACAGTGGGGCAGCCATTGCTCTGGCAGATTTCATCTTCTGTTTCCATTTCGGGAACACATTCATGCGCATGTAAAAGTGCCTAAACTAAAAGCAAAGGATTTTCCGCAGTATGCAGAAGATGCCAAAGCTAATTGCCCCGTGAGCAAGACGCTGAATACCAATATTACAATGGAGGCGCAGCTCGTAAAGAGTTTCAAAGCAACGCAGGTATAAGCAGCATCGGTACTATTCCCGGAAAGGCCGTTCCCGTAAAGAACGGCCTTTTTTACTGAAAATATTGCCGGTAAAGCAGCGCTGAAAAGAGAAATAGTCTCATAAAAGAAATTGCGGGTGTTACTGTAACTATCCCGGGGCCCGGTTTCTAAACCTTCAAAACAACTAACATGAGAATTCTGTTTTTCGCCATTCTGTCGTTTTCCTGTAATTACAGCATTAGTCAGTTAGTGGGAACCGGCCTGGGCAGCGGCCAGACAACCCGCAGAATGGAAGTTTATAGCTGGGCCGAACGGCCGGATGAGGACGGAACGGATATCCGGAAAAAATTTATCAAACGGGAATGGATGGCGGCCAATGTAAAGTTCAAAAGCGGCCGGCCCGATATGCAGGTTCCGCTGATCTTTGATATGTATAACGATATGCCCTATTATATGCAGCACAATGTTATCATGGAGTTCGTGGATTCTGTTTCTGAATTTTCTATGAAAGTGCCCTATAAGAAGGACAGCATCACCATGAGGTATAAAAGATTTTATCCCGCCCTACAGGCCAATACTTCTGCCACATTTTACCAGGTGCTGGTGGAAGGGAAAATAGAACTGCTGAAATGCTGGTCAAAAAGTATCCTGCTTTTTAAAGACCCGGATATGCCCGGGGAAAGAAAAAAGGATCCGGAATTTCTCTACTTTGCTTTTATGCCAGGTGGAAAGATTGCACAGATAAAACCCGATGCGGAGACCATATTAAAAAACATGCAGGAATATGACTGGGTCATCCGGGAAGTGATGAAAAGGGAGAAGCTTAAGCCCAAAGATGAAGAGAAATTAATTGAGCTGTTTGTACTGCTGCATAATGAGCTGCAGTAACTCCTGCTATTCATATATCCAAAGCAGCACCGGCTTGGATGATGTATTGATGATGCTCTTCAACTCTAATAAAAAATCCGGCGATACAGTAGGGCAGCCATTGCTCTGGCATATTTCATCCACCACCTCTGTATCGGGAATGCAACTGTGGCCATGCAGCACCACGGTTCTCTCAAACGCATTATTGTTGGTGCTGTCCAGCCCGTGCAGTTTGTACGAATAACCCCACATGCCGGTATAGGAGTTGCCAATTTTATATTTGCCCAGCGACGTACATCCGCTACCCACCACATTGCTGTACCGCCGTCCTTCCAGCCAGTATTCAAAACAGTTGCCGTGTGCCACCAGGGCACTGCTTTCCAGCGAATCGTTTTGAAGATCATAAACAAAGAAACGGGTTTGCCCTGAAGGCAGGCTCATATCCAGCAGGAAACATGTTTTATTATTGAATTCTTTGCGGGATACAAATGTTTTAGCGTCTGTTGCTTTCAGCCTTATTTTTTCAGTGATTTTATTTTCAAAAGCATCGGTAGTTTGCTGGTTGGGAAGGTTGTTAGCCTTTAACCGTTTCCCCCAGGTTGTATGCGAAAACCAGGAGGCGGCAATAATAATAATGGCAAAAAGTAATAATAGGCGGTGGATCTTCATGCAGCAGCGGTTAAGTAAATGGCTGAGACATGTACTCAACGAAAATCCATATGAATGAATTTGTATAATTCGTTAAAGCTTTCTGAAGATCAGAATCTCCACCCGGCATAGAGCTGCACCACGTTGTTTTTGGCGTCCAGCCGGGGGATGAAATTGGGCCAGCTTCCGCCCACAGGGGCTTCCTTATTGGCATTATTGAAGCTGATATTCATGCGGGCTCCAATAAAGAAACCGAGGAGGGGGGAGATCTCAGCACCGGCCACTGCGCCATAATCAAAACGGTTGAAATAATCAAACAGGCTCCCGCCGTTGCCACTACCCGTACTGTCTACTGTGGCGTTGAGCAAAAAAGCCGCCTGTGCGCCTGCATGGACGTTGAACTTTTTAGTGAAATTGAGGGTGACAAGCTGTGGCAGAAGCAAATAATCCAGGTTCACATTGCCGGTATTGGTATTGCTTTTATAATCGTACCCCTGGCGGGAGAGGATGATCTCAGAGCGGAAGCCCATTAATTTTTTCTTTCCCGGGGAGAAATACCCCCCGATCAGGTACCCGGTACGGCTATCGTTATTGAAACCGGTTGTGTTGGTCACATTGGCGAAATTGAGACCGGCCTTCAGGCCAAGACCGAGTTGGGCCCGCAGGATCAAAGGAAATAAGAATGATAACAGGATAAATTTCCGCATCGGGTTTATTTATGAAAAGTTACGAAGATTTCACGGGCTTGATCTCCCATTACTTCGCCTGCTTTAGAAAAGCAATTACCGAGCCACCCGCGTGATAGTTATACAAGAAAAGCCAGCTTGCGGATATTTAAAAGTAAAAAAAATCTCATACAGGCACCCAGTACTTCTCCGGTTGGTATAAACCGGATCATCTTATTTTGCGCAACACATCCACTACAGTTATATGTCCATCGTCGTTCTCCACCAATTGCCCCACCTGCAATGTCCGGTTGGTAAGCATGGGCAGGTCCCTGCCATTAAATACTGATGCGATCGTATTGTTGGGAACATTTTTGGTTTCTTCCTCGCTTTGTTCTGCCGCATCGCATCCGCCATATACCAGTTTGCTGTAGTTGCCTGTTGTATTCTCGCATTGAATATATGCTCCGCGGCTGTCGAAATAGATCTTTAGATCCGTCTCTACGGGTCCCGTAAATAGTACGGTCATACCACAAAACCTGTGCTCGTCTCCGGCAGCAACAGGTTTCAGACTGCATACATCCAGGTCGATCTGCAGGTCCAGCACACCCTTGTACTCTACATCATCCGTCGGGTCTATATCCTCTTTACCTGAAAGTAAACCGGTCAGGATAACTGTGCCATTTGAACGGATCGGGCAATCCGAAATTTTGCCATAGAACAACGCGTAGCCGGTATAGGTCAGCCGAACCTCGTAAACTGCAGGGCCCGGACCGGCGAGATCATCATTGATGATAGAAACCACTGCAATACTATCCAGCATCGTTGCATTCGCACTATTGCCCAGGATGATCTCAAAGCTCTCAGTTCCTTCCACCACCAAATCGCCATTGACAGGAATATTTATCTTCTTGAGTCGTTCTCCCTGGGCAAAGCTGACCGTTCCATTCACCGCGACATAATCTGCACCTGCCATAGCGCTTCCGTTTCGTGACCTGTATGAAAGACTCACGGGTGCATTGACTACTTGTGAAAGGATGACGGATACCTCTACGATCCGTTGTCCCGAATTTCCTTCAACAACAGTTTTATTACCTATGCTGATCCCGGGAGGAGAACCGAAAACTGAAAATGCTGTCAAAAGGAGGAGTATTAAGAATGTAAAATGTTTCATATGCTTTGTTTGATCAGTTAGATTTCATGTAGTTTGCTGTTCGTCCGCATTCGATCAATCTTTTAGTTTTAAAAGGCTTGCACAATTTCCAGAATTGGTATCTGCGAAATACGCTATCGGCCTAGGGAGTCCTCGACAGGTTCCATTTGAAAACATGCGTTTGTATGACCTGTTCTGCCAGTGGTCCGCTTTTCAGGGTAATGGTACCAGATAATACATTACTGCTATTTCCTAATGGTTGGTCCGGGATATAGATGGTTGTGTCGCCTCCTGGTATAGAGAACTCTTTTGTAGCGCCATATTCAATTGTCTTTCCTTTACATTCAGGTACACCATGAACCATAATAGTGTAAAGCTTGCCAGTTTCATTTATGTTCACTTCAACCCTTGCTTCCCCGGTTCCGAGGCAATCCCTTTTAATTTCTCCCACGCCGTCTTTGTATTGATATTTGGATGAGTGTACAAATGGCCCCCGACTATTAGTAAAGGTCCCTTCCATCTTCCATTCGCTGATGATAATGTCGGGACCAGTTTTGGACATATGAAGACTAACTGAACCATTCCAGTTATTGCCCAAATCAGGCAAACCAGTTTTCTTGTCTTCCGGGTCAAGGGCGAAGACCATCACGATAAAAAACAAAAAAGCACAATACAATTTCATAATTTTCATTTTTTTACAACAATAATTACTTCAAATTGATTTGTTTAATGCATTCACCTTTGGTCGCATCATCAAAATTATAATGGTTAGCGTTTAGACCGTTGCCCAGTTTTGACCTGCAGAACGACATTCCGGGTAGCTGACTTTTCTGTTCACGACAAGTCATTGGGCCGTGCTGGTCATTCATTGACCACGCATAAGAATAAGTATATCTCATGATGCAACTGGTATCTCCACTTGCCTCATTGTGAGTAATTCCATCAGGCCCGGTCAATTCTTTTGGCCTAAGGTTAATAACAATGTTATTTCTGTCTATGATAATCCAATCAGGCTGTACAGAGAAGACCTGGCCTCCCTTTACGATCCTGTTTCTAAATACATATATATCTCTGTCCGGAGAGGGAGGGCCATGATGCTCGATGCCTACTCCATGACCGATTTCGTGGGCCACTGTAGCCGATAAATTTAATTCCCTAAGAACCGGGTTTTTGATATGTCTGGCGTTCTTTTCAACATCGACAATTATAAACATTGCGTCGATTATCCCTATTCCGGCGGCCGAACCCATTTCTCCTATAGGTAAGGGGCCCTTAAAGAGTTTTAAAACAAGCTGGTCGTAAATATGAGCAGTTGCGTAATTGCGATTCAATATCCTGTCCCAGCCAATATCATTGTCCAAAAAACGAATGACTTCAATATCACTCGCCCTTTCAAACAATTGAATTCCATTTTCGAATATACCTGCTTCATTTTTTGTCATCCATACCCCGACTTCTTTTTTTTGTGGATCAAGGCGTTTGTGTACACCTTTCGCGATGACTCCCCGATATTCTTCATAGACCGATAATCCATCCCCGTCATTGCTGTTATTTTTTGATTTCTCTTTATCATCCTGTTCATTGGCGGGGTTTCCGTTAGCATTCAGCCATTTCAATGCGATATGTGAATTTGGGTCACGTTTCGGTATCAGAATTTCCGTTGGGCCGTTATTCGTCAACAATTTTCCTTCAACTTCAGAATTATCTTCAAGAATTGCTTTCGCAATAAGAGTTGTCCAGCCGCCACCATCAAACGAACCGATCTGGAAGGATGATCCGGTACAGCCAGCGCAATTAATTTCAATCGACTGAAAGTCGGCACCTAATATTGCATTTGATTGCAGGATAAAGCGCAGATCATGTAAATCCGGAAATAGCGGCTGGGAGGGTATATTTAACGTTATTCCCGGCTCTTTGGAAGTATTCTTGAGCTCGAGAATGAATTTTTTGGCTTTAATGGATGGAGTTGTTCCGTTTGCATTTAGTAGTTTCAGTCTAAAGTTGAACATTGAACCAGGTGTCAATTCATCTTTTCCTGGTACCGGTAGCCAGTTATCATAATCAGTTGGAAAAACAATCAGATCAATACCGGATGTTCGGGCCAGATGCCAGCTGGTAGTTCTGGTTTGTGATACGATGCCAGGCATGCTGCCAGATTCAGTGCGGCTACCAACCAGGAGATTTCTATTCGAGCCCATGGGGTTTTCATAAGCGTCGAATCCGTACGGTATAAATTGATTGGTCTCGGTAGTTCCTAAAATGTAGTTTGTAGCAGTACATTGGCCATTTGGACCAATAGCTTCGATATCATAAGTGCGTCCATCACCACTAAAAGAAATCCGCCATAATTCACCCTGTCCAGAGCTCGTACATGCTGTAACGCCAACTATTTTTCCTTCAACATAAACTGTGTCATGATGGGTTACGGTGCCGGTAACCTGGTTGTCCCGAACATTCAGTGTTGTTGTTTGATGAAAAGGTCCTAACATAGAAATGCCGTCTATCTTCATGGTGATTGTTCCACTCCAGGTACCTTCAATGTTCTGGGAGGATGAGAATCTTGCAAATAAAAGACAACTGACCATCACGGCCGTTCGGCAAGTCGTAGCATTGATTATTTTCTTCATAATTGTATGACTTGTAATAATTGTCAGATCACAGGGCTATCCGTTCGAAAAGTTTAATCTCCATGGTTGTGATATTATTTGTCAACCAGATCATTGATTTCCGGGTCGGCATTTAATGAAAAGTTATCGCAGGGCGATAAAGTGAACTAAAAGTTATGCCTTTTAGGAATAATAAAAGGGGATTTGCCCTGAAAATTTTATGGGTTCAGCTTTCTGTAAGTCTTACTGCGGCTGTTTCTCTCATCATTTCTTTCACCGCATCAGCGATCGCCTGTGCATCATAACCGCATTCCCGCTGTAGTTCTTTAGGCGTGCCATGTTCCACCAGCCGGTCGGGTATGCCGAGGATCCTTACTTCATTGTTGTATCCATGCGCTGCCATGAATTCAAGGATCGCAGAGCCGATACCGCCTTTCACTGTTCCGTCTTCCACGGTGACAAGTTTTTCATATTGCTGACAGGCCTCATGCAGCAGGGCTTCATCCAGGGGTTTGGCAAAACGCATATCATAATGCGCCGGATTCAGGCCATCCACTTTTAAATCCCTGATGGCTGCCGCTGCAAAATTTCCCGGGTGCCCGAAAGAAAGAATGGCAATATCTTTTCCGTCCTTAAGTTTTCTTCCTTTACCAATTTCAATTTCTTTCATTTCTGTTTTCCACTCCGGCATCACACCTTCTCCTCTTGGATAACGGATGACAAAGGGATTTTTTGTGGAATCTAATTGTGCCGTGTACATCAGGTTCCGTAGTTCACTTTCATTCATCGGGGCGCTGACGATCATGTTGGGGACACAACGCATATAGGCAATATCATAACAGCCATGATGCGTGGGGCCATCATCGCCTACCAAACCGGCACGGTCAAGGCAGAAAATTACCGGCAATTTTTGTATCGCCACATCATGCACCACCTGGTCATAGGCCCTTTGCATAAAAGAAGAATAAACATTACAGAACACTTTCATACCCTGTGTGGCCATGCCTGCACTTACTGTTACGGCATGTTGTTCAGCAATGCCTACATCAAATGCCCGGTGCGGCATTTTTTCCATCATGTACTTAAGGGAAGAACCCGAAGGCATCGCCGGGGTGATGCCCAATATCTTATCATTTTTTTCGGCCAGCTCTATAATAGTATGCCCGAATACATCCTGGTATTTTGGCGGCTGGGGAAGATCGAATTTCTTCTTCTGTATCTCCCCGGTGATCTTGTCAAACAAACCCGGAGCATGCCATTTGGTCTGGTCCTGTTCGGCCAGCGCATATCCTTTTCCTTTGGTGGTGATGATGTGGAGTATTTTCGGGCCAGGAATATTCCGAAGGTCTTTCAGTGTATCCACCAGTTTAGCTACGTTATGACCATCAATCGGGCCGAAGTAGCGGAGCTTTAATGCCTCAAACAGATTCGCATGGCTGCTCATCATTCCTTTCAGCCCGTCGCTCAGCTTATGCGCCATGGCCCGGCTGAAATTTTTACCTACCGGTAATTTGCCGAGGAGGTTCCATACATCATCCTTTACCTTGTTATAAGTGGGAGATGTGGTGATGTCGGTCAGGTATTCCTTCAGTGCGCCAACATTCGGGTCAATACCCATGCAGTTATCGTTCAGGATGATGAGCATGTCTGCATCGGCCACACCGGCATGGTTCATGCCTTCGAAAGCGAGACCGGCTGTGAGGGCGCCGTCGCCAATCACGGCCACTACTTTCCTGTCCTTTTCACCTTTGTATTTCGCCACCATAGCCATGCCCAGTGCGGCGGAAATGGAAGTGGATGAATGACCTACGCCAAATGTATCGTATTCGCTTTCGCTGCGCTTGGGAAAGCCGCTCAGGCCTTTGTATTTTCTGTTGCTGTGAAAATTGTCCCGGCGGCCCGTCAGTATTTTATGCCCGTAAGCCTGGTGGCCCACATCCCATACCAACTGATCGTAAGGGGTATTGTAAATATAATGCAAGGCGATGGTAAGCTCCACCACACCGAGGCTGGCGCCAAAATGCCCGCCATGCACACTTACCACATCAATGATGTACTGGCGCAGTTCATCACAAAGCTGGTGAAGCTTTTCACGGGGCAGTTTCTTCAGGTCGGCAGGAGAATCTATCGTCTTTAACAGGGGGCCTGGTGTTATTTCCATGCAGAATTATTTAAGCTAAGGCTGCCTTCGCCGAGGCTATAGCAGGCGACGTAAAATTAAAGGTTTCCGCCCAGCCTTTTTTGCTAAAGATTTTCCAGCAATTTGCCGGCAGGAAAGTTCTGTATTACAGCCTGTAAAGTGGAGGAACAGCCCGGCTGTATGCCCATTTGTAAAATGGCTGCGCCACTGGTAAATTTACATAACCGGCCTGAAAGGGATTTGGTTAGCTTTGGCATAGCTGATGCGTAATAAATGGCGTACATACTGGACATTTCAGGCCATAGGATGGGGCAGTTTTGCCCTTATAAATACATTCTTTGCCTTTTCCTTTGATAAGCTGGACGAGAAGTTTTTCTACCGGCTGCTGATTTATCTTTTTCTCGGCGTCATTATTTCCCACGGCATGAGGGAAGTAATAACGAGAGTGGGGATTTTGCAGAAGAATCTGAAAAAGCAGGTGGTTCTTTTTTTGGTGCTTACGCTTGTCATGGCGCTGGCAGCTTCTTTCCTCCGGCTTGAGAGTGTTGACCGGATGCAACTGTTAAGCAATGACGAGCAGGATCTGCTGGCAAGGCCCGATGTGAGTTACGGGTTTACCAGGTTTGTGCTGGTGCTCAGCAGCGGTTTCTCTTTTTTCATCCTGTTCTTTATCTGGAACCTGATCTACTTCATGTATCACTATGTGACCAAGAGCCGGAAGCAGCAATTGGATACATTGCGGCTGGAGTCGCTGGTGAAGGAGCTGGAACTGCAAACCATCAAGGCGCATATCAATCCTCATTTTATTTTTAACTCACTGAACAGCATCAGGGCATTGGTGGATGAAAACCCGCAACGGGCAAGAAAAGCCGTGACGGAGCTGAGCAATATCCTGCGCAGCAGTATGCAGGCGGAAAAACTGGAGACGGTAACGCTGGAAAAAGAGCTGGGTATTGTGAAGGATTACCTGGCGCTGGAAAATATGCGGTTTGAAGACCGGTTGAAGATAGAGTACCAGATTGATGAGGACACATTGGATCAGCCGGTGCCGCCCATGATGCTCCAGACCCTTGTGGAGAATGCCATTAAACATGGCATCAGCAAACAGATAAACGGCGGTGTGGTGAAAGTGATCTCTGATTTTAAAGATGATTATCATGAACTGGTAGTGCAAAATACCGGGCAACTGAACGGGAGAATAAACTCAGAAGGTTTCGGTCTTTCCAGCACCACCAACCGGCTTAATTTATTGTATGGCGACAGGGCAAAATTTGATATTAAACAAATCAACGGTGCGCTGGTACAGGCAAGAGTGCTGATACCAGTAAACACAGTTTAATGTTCAATAGTTTAAGGTTTAAAGTTTCTGTTAGCAGACTTGTCCTGAACCTGTAAATCAATACATGTAACAAACCTTAGACATTAAACCTGAAACCTTAAACAGTTAAACATGAAAGCAATTATCATTGACGACGAAAGACTGGCCAGAACTGAACTAAAGAAGCTGCTGCAGGACTACCCCGAAGTGGAAGTGGTGGATGAAGCCGCTAATGCGGAGGAAGGGATTGCCAAAATAGAGAGCCAGCAGCCTGACCTGATTTTCCTCGACATCCAGATGCCGGGGAAAACAGGGTTTGACATGCTGTCGCAGTTAGAAAGGACACCGCAGGTGATCTTTACCACTGCATACGATGAGTTTGCCCTGAAGGCCTTTGAAGTCAATGCACTGGACTACCTGCTTAAACCGATTGAACCCAAACGCCTCGCCGATGCTGTACAAAAATTGAATGGCAGCGATATAAAAGAAACCAGGACTGAAAACATCAGCGCCAACAACAGCCTGCTTTCCGAAAGCGACCAGGTATTTGTAAAAGATGGCGAACGCTGCTGGTTTGTAAAACTGAATGAGATAAGGCTGTTTGAAAGTGTGGGCAATTATGCCAAAGTGTTCTTTGGTACCAATAAGCCGCTTATTCTAAAGTCGCTGAATGCGCTGGAAGAAAGGCTGGATGAAAAGATTTTTTTCAGGGCCAACCGCAAACATATTGTTAATCTGAGGATGATTGAGAAAATAGAACCCTATTTCAACGGGGGATTGCTGTTAGAACTGAAAGGTGGCGAGAAAATTGAAGTAAGCCGCAGGCAAACGGTGAAGTTTAAGGAAATGATGTCATTATAAGGCACAAGGTACAAGGCGCAAGGAACAAGAAATAAGATCATGAGGAAATTAATTTTTACAGGAGGCCTGCTTTTGGCAGCCTCTTTTTTATGGGCGCAAAAAGGAGATAACAGTTTTACTTTAAAAGAAACTGAAAGAATTATCAGTTTCCTCGCTTCCGATGAGATGCGGGGCCGCCGGGTGTTTTCTCCCGAGATAGATAAGGCAGCTGATTTCATCGCTGCTGAATTTAAAGCCGCCGGGTTGCAAACCTGGAACAACAGCAGCAGCTACCGGCAGGAGTTCTCTTTGATTCGTCCAAAATTTATCAGCGCATCTGCTGTGCTGGATGGCTCGCCGGTGGAGCAGAAGAATATCATGGTGATTACCTGTCAACCGCAACTTAAGGTTGATCAAAACTCAGGCTATGAAAAGGCAAGTATAAAAGCGGGAAGTAACCTGCAGACAGAAGCAAGAAAATTTGTGCGCAGAAATAAGAACATGGTGGTATGGGTGGACAAAAGCTATGCAAACAGTTTTGGCAACCTGGCCAGGTTGAAATCATCCATGTTTAAAACAAACACCAGTGTTGTGTTTATGCTCGCTGATACTGAACCATCTTCTTTTTCGGCAGAAGCTGTGCATGAAATCACGGAACAAAAAATGGCGAATGTGGTGGGAGTGCTTCCGGGAAAAAGTAAGAAGGATGAGTATGTTGTTTTTTCCGGGCACTACGACCATATAGGAGTGGGCCGTCCTGTAGAGGGTGATTCCATTTATAACGGGGCTAATGATGATGCAGCAGGCACCACAGCCGTTATGCTGCTTGCAAAACATTTTAAACAATTAAATAGTAACGAAAGAACACTGGTGTTTGCCGCTTTTACAGCAGAGGAGTCCGGTGGCTTCGGGTCCCAATATTTCTCCAGGCAATTCAATGCAGACAAAGTGATGGCGATGTTCAATATTGAGATGATAGGAACAGAAAGCAAATGGGGAAAGAACTCTGCCTACATAACCGGCTATGATAAAACCAATATGGGTGAGATACTGGCAAAAGACCTGGATGGCACGGGGTTTACATTTTATCCTGACCCATACCCGGCGCAACAGCTTTTCTATCGTTCTGATAATGCCACCCTGGCAAGGCTGGGAGTACCGGCGCATACTATTTCAACTGCCAAAATGGAAGGTGAGCCCCATTATCACAAACCCAGCGATGAGGTAAAGACATTGGATCTTGACAATATGACTGAAGTGATCAAAGCAATTGCCCTGAGCTCAAAAAGTATAGTAGCGGGGAAGGAAACGCCGACCAGGGTGAAGGTGGAGGAGCTGCGCTAAATCTTCACCGGTACACTATGCACCGCATCGCTCATCTCTTTAATCAGTGAGGCGTCTTTTTCAATAGCATTACCCACCACGATCACATCAGCGCCGGCCTTGCAGTTCAGGTAAGCCTTTTCCGGCTGAATGATACCGCCGCCGATAATCAAAGGCGCTTCAATATTATCAGCCACTATTTTTATCATGCTTTCAGTAATGGGCCTTTTGGCGCCACTGCCGGCATCCATGTAAATTAACTTCATACCCAGCATTTCGCCGGCTATGGCCGTACACATGGCTATTTCATTTTTATCGGCAGGTACAGGCGCCGCATTGCTGATATAAGAAACAGTGGTGGGTGCGCCGCCGTCAATGACTATGTAACCGGTTGGCATTATTTCCAGGCCACTCAATTTTACAAATGGGGCCGACACCACATGCTGGCCAATCAGCAGCTCAGGATTGCGGCCGGATATTAAGGAGAGATATAATAATGCATCTGCATACTTACTGACTTGTGAGGGGCTGCCCGGGAAGAGAATAACCGGGATATCACAGTTCTGTTTGATATGCTGCACACATTCGTCGAGATGATTGGAGATAACAAGGCTGCCGCCTACCAGCAGGTAATCCACTTTTGCAGCCACTGAGAGTTCGGTGAGTTCATCCAGCAGGGCTTTGTTGACCTTGTCGGGGTCAATGAGTACGGCAAAGGACTTTTTGCCCTGCTTTTTCTTAGCTGCCAATCCGTTATAAATCGCTGACTTCATCCGGTACTGCCTGATTTATGCAAAAATGCGAAAAACTTCCGGTATTGCCCACTTGAAAACAAACCGTTTTTTTCGGCTCAATCAGTAGTAACTTAATGCTGAAATCAATACCATGCGAATCATTTCAGCACTCATCACACTGATCATCATCATTGCCTGCAATAATTCTGCAAAAGACAAGAAAGACGTAAAAGATACAGCTCAAAAGAATATCCGGATGCCGGAGCAACCGGCAATTGCTGATACTGTTTTCACCGGCTTTGGCACCGAGCCGTTCTGGTCAGTATATGTTATAAAAGACAGTAAAATTATTTTTCATCCGGCAGACGGACCGGATGTGGAAGTGCCTTATGCTGCAGCCACAAATCCTGATGCGGTGACAACTGAGTACAGATCTTCCGGCAATGATAACAATATTGAGCTGATTATTTTCAGGCAGGATTGCAGTGATGGAATGAGTGATGAAACGCACCGCTATAAAGTGACATTGTTTGTCAATAAAACAAAATATATGGGCTGCGGAAGAAGTGAATAAGGGCAAATTAAAATTGGTTTGCCTCTTTCTTACGCCAGGCATAAACGAAAAACAGCCTATGTTTTTGTGGTAACAATTTATTAATGGTTCGGTATTCTGCTAATGCCCGCCTGTAAGGCGTTTCCACAGATGCAGTTAAAAAAAACCAGCAAAATCAACCCTTTCAGGGCATGAAATGGTAAAAACCCTTACGGGAATTGCATTTCAGTTAACATTCCCGTAACACTCTTTTTTTTAGTGTCCTGTAATTAATTTTCCAAAATTTTTTTGCCCTAAAAATCAATATCCACTGTGCAGAAATGACGGGATTCAATACAGGCTTGCATCAGGGGTTTTTCAGCTACCATTATCCACAGAATGTGAATATCTCTGGCTATGAATTACAGATACTAAAAAATATTTTCGTCATGGACGTTAATACTTACTTAACCCGAGAAATTCTTTTTTAGTTATGGCTACCAGAACCAAAGCTTCCCGCCCTGCGGCGGGACTGCAGTTTTCCCGTCGCTTTACCCGGCAAGACGTGAATGTATATGACCTGTTTGAGTATGACTACCGCAGTTCGGTTATCCGTAACCCAAGTGGTGAAGTGGTGTTCGAAATGAGCAATGTAGAAGTGCCCAAACAATGGAGCCAGATTGCCACCGATATACTTGCCCAAAAATATTTTCGCAAAGCCGGCGTTCCCCAGCCGGATGGAAGTCTTGGAAGAGAAACCTCTGCCAAACAGGTAGCTCACCGCCTCGCCAACTGCTGGAGAGCATGGGGCGAACGCTATAATTATTTTGCATCGGAGCAGGATGCACAGGTTTTCTATGAAGAGCTTGTTTATTCCATACTCAACCAGATGTGTGTCCCTAACAGCCCGCAATGGTTCAATACCGGTCTGTATGAGAGCTATGGCATTACCGGCAAGCCGCAGGGCCATTATTATGTGGATCCGGCTGATGGGGAATTAAAAAAATCACCCAATGCCTATGAACGTCCCCAGCCGCATGCCTGCTTTATCCTCAGTGTAAATGACGACCTGGTAAACGAAGGCGGCATCATGGACCTGTGGGTGCGGGAAGCAAGGATATTTAAGTATGGTTCCGGTGTGGGCACCAATTATTCTAACCTGCGTGGCGAGGGGGAGAAACTGAGTGGTGGGGGAAGTTCCTCCGGCCTGATGAGCTTTTTGAAAATAGGTGACAGGGCTGCCGGCGCAATCAAATCCGGCGGTACTACCCGCCGGGCTGCCAAGATGGTATGCCTGGACCTGGACCATCCTGAAATTGTTGACTTCATCAACTGGAAAGTGGAAGAAGAGAAAAAAGTGGGGGCATTGATCGCCGCCGGTTATCCGTCCGGTTATGAGGACGAAGCCTACAAAACGGTCAGCGGGCAAAATTCCAATAACTCGATCCGCATTCCCAACTCATTCTTTGAAAAATTACAGAATGATGAGGACTGGGAGTTGAAAGGCAGAATGGATGGCCGGGTAATGAAGAAAATCCCTGCCCGTGAATTATGGAACCAGATATCCTATGCAGCATGGCGCTGCGCCGACCCCGGCACACAATATAATACCACCATCAACGAATGGCATACCTGTCCCGAAGGTGGTGAGATCAGGGCTTCCAATCCCTGCTCTGAGTATATGTTCCTTGATAATACTGCCTGCAACCTGGCATCAGCCAACCTGATGAAGTTTTACGATGCAGAAAACAATGTATTTGATGTCGAGGGATATGAATACAACTGCCGCCTCTGGACGGTGGTGCTGGAAATATCTGTACTGATGGCGCAGTTCCCTTCCAAAGAAGTGGCACAACTGAGTTACGAATACAGAACACTGGGATTGGGCTACGCTAATCTCGGCACCATGCTGATGGTAAGCGGCATTCCTTACGACAGTGAAGAAGCAAGAGGAATTGCCGGGGCGCTCACTGCTATCATGACCGGTATTTCCTACAAAACATCGGCAGAGATGGCGCAGACCCTTGGCGCTTTTCCAAGATATGAGGAAAATAAAACGCATATGATGCGGGTAATGCGTAACCACCGCCTCGCTGCCTATGATGCGGATGAATATGAAGGACTGAGCCTGAAACCACAGGGCATCAAAGCACAATACTGCCCGGACTATTTGCTGAAAGCGGCCTGCAAGGCATGGGATGATGCAGTGGAAATGGGAGAGAAGTACGGTTACAGAAATGCACAAGCTACCGTCATCGCACCTACCGGCACCATCGGCCTTGTAATGGATTGCGATACCACCGGTGTGGAGCCTGATTTTGCCCTGGTGAAATTTAAAAAACTGAGCGGTGGCGGTTATTTTAAGATCATCAACCAGTCTGTTCCGGCTGCGCTGAAAAATTTAGGTTATTCAGAGCAGGAAGCGGAGAAAATAATCAAGTATGCAACCGGTACGGCGTCATTTGCCGGGGCCCCTTTTATCAACCACCAATCGCTGAGTGAAAAAGGTTTTATCGCCGATGAGATCAAAAGACTGGATGCTGCCGCCCTCACCGCCTTTGAGATCGGATTTGTATTTAATTAATACACATTGGGTGAAGAATGCCTGCCAAGACTGGGCTTCACACCTGAGCAATACAATGACTTTGAATGGAGCCTGCTGGAAGCCCTGGGCTTTACCGACGAACAGATCGAAGCCGCCAACGATTATGTATGCGGCACCATGATGCTGGAGGATGCCCCGGGACTGAAAGAAGAACACCTGCCCGTTTTTGACTGTGCCAACAAATGCGGCCCCAAAGGCCAGCGTTACATCCATGCCCACGGACATATCCGTATGATGGGCGCCACACAACCCTTTATCAGCGGCGCTATTTCAAAAACCATCAACCTGCCTCATGAAGCCAAAGTGGAGGAGATAGCGGATTCTTATTTGCTGAGCTGGCAGTTAGGCCTGAAAGCAAATGCCCTGTACAGGGATGGTTCCAAACTGTCCCAGCCACTCAGCAATAAGAGTGATAAGAAAAAGAAAACTGAAGAAAGTCGGGAGACCGGAGTCGGGAGTCCGGAGCCGGGAGTTTCTAACCCCGAAACAGTTACTGCTGAATCTAACATAGTTGATCTCGGTAAGCTGACAGTGGAAGAGTTGCTGGAAGAAGTACAAAAAAGGGTACAGGCGTCTCCCGATACCAAACTGAAAAGGAAATTAGCCAGCATTGTTGAACGCAGGGCATTACCAGCCAAGCGCCGCGGCTTTACCCAGAAAGCAAAGATCAACGGGCAGGCCATCTTCCTGCGCACCGGTGAATATGGCGACGGGACTCTGGGAGAGATCTTTATTGATATGGCCAAGGAAGGCGCTACCATGCGCAGCATGATGAACTGCTTTGCCATTTCTATTTCTATCGGACTTCAATACGGCGTGCCGCTGGAAGAATTCGTTGACAAATTTGCCTTTACAAGATTTGATCCTTCGGGTTTTGTGGAGCACCCGAATATCAAGTCCACCACCTCGATTGTTGACTTTATTTTCCGTGTGCTGGGTTATGAGTATTTGGGCCGCACAGATTTAGTACATGTGCTGGATAAGCCCGAAGTAATGAATACGGGAGCAGATGACTGGGATGAAGTGCCTTCCAATCCATTGGAATATGCAGAACCGGAGCTGTCGAGTGTAAGGGTTACCCCTTCAACCGGCACAGTGGCGCCGCAGCCGGCCCTTCGCCAGAGTTTATCCCGTCAGGACGGGACTCAGGGCCAGCGGGCAGCACAGGCAGTAAAAACAGACAACGGTCTTGATGCATTGAATGCGGCATCCAAGAGCATGCAGAGTGATGCGCCGGCCTGTAATGTGTGCGGCCATATCATGATGCGCAGCGGCACCTGCTACAAATGCCTGAACTGTGGTAACCAGGGTGGTTGCAGTTAACCTCAACCCCGGCCCTTCTCTACGGAGTGGAGAAGGGAGAAGTTACAACCCCCAGCCATTCTCTTCCGATAGCTCGGGATGGGGAAGGACAAAAATGAAAAGGACGACCCACCTTTGTCCCGGTTCCCCGGGACTTCGGCGGGCAAGGGAAAAACCAAATAAGAAAGTACCCATTAAATTCATCCCGGCCAGTGTGCCGGGATGTTTCGTTAGTAAAGTCGCTATAAGATCAAGGGGTAAAATCTTTTCCATGGCAGCATATTTCAGTAGTAATTCTATACCTGTTTTCTGACAGGCAGGCATTACTTTCATGGTCTAATCTGAGCAACTATGAAAGCCAAGATCATGATTTTCCTGCTGATTGCGATCGTTTTATTTGAAAGCTGCAGCCGCAGCTTTACACCCTACCAGGCGGCCAATAGCCCCAGCGGAAAGAAGTGTGGCAATATCAAGTAATTTATTAACTAATCCGGCTGCTGCGTTGAAGGAGTCCTTCGGACCGCAGGGGCGGGGTAAGGTTAATCAGCAATGTTTAATTGTCCCCGCCAAATACATTATTTACCGCTCCTTCCAGCATGGGGAATTTTTCCACTACAAAATTTTTGATAGTGATGATGGCCTGCCTGGCCTGCTCATCGCTAAGACCTGCTTCTGCTTTCAGTTTTTCTATTAACTCCTGCATGACGAAAGTTTAAAGTTTGATGTTTAAGGTTTAAAGTTAGAGAAACTAAAAATGCCGGAAATCATTCCGGCATACGACTTATTTGACTTGCTTATAGGAATACTATGCGACCTTTAGGAGACTGAGCTTGTTCTTATCAAACTTCCTCCGGGCATATTCAATATCAAGGGTGAAATGGGTTTCTTTGGTGGAGGGCAGTTCGTACATAGCATCTATCAGTATCCCTTCGCAGATGCTGCGCAGTCCCCGGGCGCCAAGTTTGTATTCCATGGCTTTCTCCACCATAAAACCAAGCACCTCTTCTTCAATGGTCAGTTGTATGCCTTCCAGTTCAAACAGTTTGTTGTACTGTTTCACCAGGGCATTTCTGGGTTCGGTAAGAATGGCCCTCAGCGTCACTGCATCCAGCGGATCAAGGTGGGTAATCACCGGCAGGCGGCCAAGGAGTTCGGGGATCAGCCCAAAGGCTTTCAGGTCCGTGGCGTTCACATAGCGGAGCAGGTTCTTCTTCATGCTTTCCTGCTGCTCTTTGTCCACATTAAAACCGATGGTATTGGTCTGCACCCGGCGGGCAATGATCTTGTCAATGCCATCAAAAGCGCCGCCGCAGACAAAGAGGATGTTCTGGGTATTTATCTTGATTAGTTTTTGCTCCGGGTGTTTTCTTCCTCCCTGCGGGGGAACGAGGACATCGGTTCCTTCTAACAGCTTCAGCATCCCCTGCTGCACACCTTCACCGCTTACATCACGGGTGATGGAGGGGTTATCTCCCTTACGGGCAATTTTGTCTATTTCATCAATATAAACAATGCCCCGTTCAGCGGCGGCCACATCATAATTACATACCTGCAACAGTCTCGTCAGGATACTCTCCACATCTTCACCCACATAACCGGCCTCAGTAAAAACAGTAGCATCCACAATGGCAAAGGGAACATTCAGCATCCGGGCAATACTTTTTGCCAGGAGTGTTTTACCCGTACCGGTTTCTCCCACCATGATGATGTTGCTCTTCTCAATCTCCACCTCATTACCTGTATTTGAATCAGGTGGCTTTTGCTGCAATCTTTTGTAGTGGTTGTAAACGGCGACAGCCAGCACTTTTTTGGCTTCTTCCTGGCCGATGGCATATTCGTCTAAGAATTTCTTTATCTCAACTGGTTTCTTAACTGTCAGTTTAAAGGATGAATTGCCTTTCTCATCCTTCACCATCAGCTCCTGGTCAATGATCTCCCGGGCATGCTCCACGCAGTTTTCGCAGATATGTCCTTCCTGGCCGGCAATGAGGATCTTCACCTCATCACGGCTGCGGCCGCAGAAAGAACAGTGTAACGGGTTTTTTGCCATTTTTCTTAAGGTATAACGGTGGAAAAAACGGATTTGTAACTCACAAAAGTATAAAACCATCCGGGAAGGGATGGCTTTTATTTCTTTTTGAGGCTTAAAGGCTTTGCAGCCAGTAATTTAGAGTTTGTCAACCAACTTGTCAACGATGCCGTATTCAAGGGCCTGTTTTGCATCCATCCAGTAGTCCCGGTCAAAGTCTTTCATGATCTGCTCCACGGTTTTGCCGCAGTTTTTGGCCAGGATACCAGCCCCGATATCTTTTACCCGGCGGGTCTGCTCGGCCTGTATTTCAAGGTCGGCGCTTACTCCCTGGAAATGGCCGCCCAGCGAAGGCTGGTGTATCATTACTTCGCCATGCGGGAAGATGTACCGTTTTCCTTTTTCGCCCCCGCTCAGCAGGATACTTCCCATAGAAGCGGCAAGGCCCATACAAATAGTGCTCACGGGGCTTTGGATCATCTGCATGGTGTCGTACATCACCATACCGCTGGTAACAACACCGCCGGGGCTGTTGATATAAAATTTGATCTCTTCACCCGGTTTATCTGTATCGAGCAGCATAAGCTTGCTCACCACATCCTTGGCGCTTTTATCGTCCACAATGCCCCAGAGATAGACAGCCCGTTTCTCAAAAAAATATCTTTCTAATTTTTTGTTGAACATGCCCATTTCACTGTCACTCTTGGGTCGTTCTTCTTTTTCATCATCATCGTCATCGAGCCGGTGATCGCCGTAGAGAAATTGTTTGCGGTTCATATTTTTATTTCTTTTTTTATTTGCCAATTTACCTGTCGAAATATTTATGTAGGCAGGCTTCAGTTTTTCATGGCATCGCCTGTTGCGTCGCACTCTTCATCGTCCTGTTATTTGTTCATCAATTGTTGAACCCCTACGGGGTTTCCCAAAAACCTTCTTGTTCCACGTCTCCGGGTTTCACCCGGAGCTACCAATTTTTTGCCCCTCCGGGGCAATCATTATACTAAAATAATTTTGTTTTCATAGTGTAAGATCTAATCCTGCTTAGGGGTTCCAAAGTCCCCCTTGCGGGGATTTAGGGGGCCTTCTGTTTCTTCGGGTTTGTCAGCAAGACTTCATCCACCAGCCCGTACTCTTTTGCTTCCGCAGCCGTCATCCAGTTATCCCGGTCAAAATCTTTTTCGATCTGCTCAACAGGCTTGCCGGTATGAACGTTCACCACCTCATACAGCTCCCTTTTTAATTTGCGGATTTCATTCACGGTAATCTCAATATCGCTGGCCTGCCCGCCGATAGCACCGCTTGGCTGATGCATCATGATGCGGGCATGTTTCAGCGCCGCCCTCTTGCCTTTGGTGCCTGCACCCAGCAATACACAGGCCATAGATGCTGCCACACCGATACAGATAGTGGCAATATCGGGGCTGACATACTGCATGGTATCATATACCCCCAGACCGGAATACACACTGCCGCCTGGGCTGTTGATGTACATATTGATGTCTCTCGACCTGTCGGATGAATCAAGGAAAAGCAACTGGGCCGTAACAATATTGGCAATCTCGTCATTAATAGGGTAACCCAGAAAAATGATACGGTCCATCATCAGCCGGCTATAAACATCCATCACGGCAATATTCAGCGACCGTTCCTCAATGATGTTAGGTGTCATCGCTGTTACAAGATGGGAGGCATAGCTGTTCAGGGTATTGCTGGAAATGCCACGGTGTTTGACCGCATATTTTTCGAACTCGGAGTTAAATGACATATGGTGATTAGTTTTGCTTCGTTCCTCGCAATGGTTAGTTGGTTAATTAGTCTTTAAAGCCGTGGCTGCTAAACAGGATAGCCGGTTTTTCTAATCAACCGATTTGTCAACTCCTCAAATATCCGTCCAAATGCCAAAACCACAAAATCAATGACAAGATGGCTGTTTTAAAAAGAAAAATTGGTTAACCGGGAACTCTTTCCCAATTAACCAATTAACGAATTGACCCGTTACCTTCTTAATGGTGATGATGCTGGAGCTCTTCCACCATTTTGGTGAACTCTTCTGCGCTTATTTCTTTATCTGCCGGCTTTACTTGTCCTGCCGCCCACTCAAATATTTTTTGAGTCTGTATGCGGTTGTAAGCATCCTCCACATATTTCCTGTCTTTCATCATCTTCTCCACATAGTCTGTTACCCATGGCTGGTCATCACTCAGGTTGGCACCACCCATGTAGCTGAAAAGTTGCTGTTTGGCGAAAATCCTGATTTCATCGGGGGCCACTTGTATGGCACTGTCATGAACGATTTTGTCAGAGATTAATGTCCACTTCAGCTGGCTTAGGAATTTAGGGAACTCTTTTTCTACCTCCTCATCTGTCTTTTGGCCCCCGGTTCCTGTCGAAGGGTCGCCTTGTGTCTTCACCCACTTTTTTAAAAACCCCTCTGGGAATTCAATTATAGCATGATCCACTAACTGGTGAAACACCTGGTCATGGATTTGGTTGTTGGCCTGGCTGTTCCAGTAGTTTTGAATTTCTTGCCTGACCTTATTGCGAAAGTCATTTTCTGTCACCACACTCTGATCAGGATAAAGCTGGTTGAAAAATGCTGAATTCAGTTCCCTTTTCTCCAGCAGGCCGATTTTAGCGATTTCAATTTTGAAATATTTGTCAGCAGCGGTTACATCGTCTTTTAATCCGAGGTCGCTGATGATCCACTCTCTCTCCTTGTCATCGAAGGCTGTGTTTAGTTGAGTCACTTCCGCATCACCCGTTTTTTTACCCATCCAGTTTTTGCGGATGTCTTCTGCAAAATATTTTACCAGCAGGGAATTATCTTTTTTAATACCGCCCTCGGTTTCAGTACCGGCAGCATCCGTCTCAGCGAAGTTTACATTCAGCACATTTTCTTCCGTCGTTACGGCATCCTGGTCTTTCATATTGCCGTAGCGGTTTTGCAGGCGGGTGATCTCGTTTTCTATCATCTCATCAGTAACTGCAACCACATACCGGGTGATATTTGCTGTAGCCAGGTCAGGTAACTGAAATGCCGGCTTCATGCCGATCTCAAAATGAAAAGTATAATCCAGCGGATTGTTTACATCCGGTTGTTTAAAATCAGATTCCAGCGGCAGGGGCTGGGCAAAAATATCCAGCTTGTCGTTTTGCAGGTAGCTGATCAGCTCCCGGTCCACAGATTTCAGCACTTCGTCGGTGAACAATGAAGTACCATACATCTTTTTGATCAGACCGGCGGGCACCATTCCTTTCCTGAAGCCGGGGATATTGGCCTTCCTGCTGTATTCTTTTAATGCTTTTTCAAATGAAGGAAGATAATCGGTCTTCTCTAATTTCACCGTCAGCTTTTCATGCAGCAGGCCGATGTTTTCTTTAGTAACTGTAGCCATCTTGGATGTTTAACGTTTAATGTTTAAGGTTTAAGGTTGACAGCAGGGTTTGTCTTAGATACAGGTCAATATCCACCTGAGAGAACTTTAAACATTAAACCTGCAACCTTAAACACTCAAAGAAGTGCGGGTGGAGGGACTCGAACCCCCATGCCTTACGGCGCCAGATCCTAAGTCTGGTACGTCTGCCAATTTCGCCACACCCGCAATTTGGGCTGCAAATGTAGGGCATTTTGCACTGGGAAAGCGGCTGATTTTCACTAAATTCGTAGGCAATTCAGCATGGAAACACTGGAGCAAATACCGAAGTATAACCTCAACGACGAGGAAGAGAAAAAACTCATCCTCAGGGAATACCGTTCCTTGCTGAAAGTGCTGAAAGGCAAGCTGAAACCGGGGGACAAGAACCTGATCCGCACCGCTTTTGAAATGGCGGCCGAGGCGCATAAGACCATGCGCCGCAAGAGCGGGGAGCCTTATATCCTTCATCCCATTGCAGTCGCCAAAATTTGTGTGGAAGAGATCGGCCTCGGTGTCCGTTCCACCATCTGCGCCCTAATGCATGACACGGTAGAGGATACTGATATTTCATTGGAAGATTTAGAAAGGGAGTTTGGCAACGAGATTGCCCGGATCGTTGACGGCCTCACCAAGATATCCAATGTCATTGATGTGAATGCCTCGCAACAGGCGGAGAACTTCAAAAAGATATTACTGACACTGACCGATGATCCCCGTGTGATACTGATCAAGCTGGCCGACCGCCTGCATAATATGCGGACACTGGACAGTATGAAGAGGGATAAGCAATTGAAGATTTCTTCTGAAACCGTGTATGTGTATGCGCCGCTTTCACACCGGATGGGTTTGTACAATATCAAGACAGAGCTGGAAGACCTGGCGATGAAATACATGGAGCCGGATGTGTACAGGGATATTGCCCGCAAGCTGGCAGAGACCAAAAAGGAAAGATCAAAATATATCAATGAATTCATCCGGCCCATCAAGGAAAAACTGGACAAGGCTAACCTGAATGCGGAGATATATGGCCGCCCCAAAAGCATTCACTCCATTTCAAACAAAATGAAGAAAAAAGGGGTGGAGTTTGAAGAAGTGTATGACCTCTTTGCTATCCGTATCATCATTGATTCACCGCCTGAAAAAGAAAAAGAGGATTGCTGGAAAGTATATTCGATGATAACGGATGAATACAACCCTTCACCGGAACGGCTGCGGGACTGGCTGAGCAACCCCAAAAGCAACGGGTATGAGGCGCTGCACACAACCGTAATGGGGCCGCAGGGCAAATGGGTGGAAGTGCAGATACGCACCAAACGGATGAATGAGATAGCAGAAAAAGGCCTGGCGGCCCACTGGAAATACAAAGAAGGTAAAGATGATGAAAGCCGTTTTGACAAATGGTTTCACCAGATACGGGAAGTGATCAGCAACCAGGAAACAGACAGTATAGACTTTCTGCAGGATTTCAAAACAAGTTTCCTCGCCGAAGAAATTTATATCTACACTCCCAAAGGCGATATCAAAATGCTGCCGGTGGGTTCTACGGCGCTTGATTTTGCCTTTGCCATCCACAGTGCTATCGGGGTAAAGACCATCGGCGCTAAAGTCAATCATAAATTAGTTCCCATCAGCCAGAAGCTCCACAGCGGCGACCAGGTGGAGATCATTACCAGCAGCAAGCAAAAAGCTTCGGAAGACTGGCTCAGCTTCGTCGTTACTTCCAAAGCCAAGGGAAGGATACGGGATGCGCTGAAAGAAGAGAAAAGAAAAGTGGCGGAAGAAGGTAAATACACTTTGCAGCGGAAATTGGAAGGCGCCGGGGCTGCATTCTCGCAGCATAATATTGATGAGCTGGTACATTGGTATAAACTGCCTTCCAACCTTGATTTGTTTTACCAGGTGGCGGTGAAAAATATTGACCTGAAAGAGCTGAAGGATTTTAAAGTGATGGGGGACAGGATTGAAGCCCCGAAACCTGTAAAAATCCAGCAGGACAAAACACAGGAGATTATTCCCCATCACCAGGTGATGGCGAGAAAAGATGCCGAACTGGTCATATTCGGTGAAAGCAGCGACAAGATTGTTTATAACCTGGCTAATTGCTGCAAGCCTATTCCCGGCGATGATGTGTTTGGTTTTGTAACAACAGGAAAAGGATTGACCATCCACCGCACCAACTGTCCCAATGCTGCCAAGTTGCTGGCCAGTTACGGTCACCGGGTGGTGAAGACCAAATGGGCCAAGAACAAGGAAATTTCCTTCCTTACCGGTATCAGGATCGTTGGCCTGGATGATGTAGGTGTGGTGAGCAAGATCACCAATCTTATCTCCGGCGAGTTGAAAATAAATATTGCAGCGCTTACCATTGAGGCAAAAGAGGGCCTGTTTGAGGGCAATATCCTGCTATATGTGCATGACAAAGAAGAATTAGACAGCCTGGTGCAAAGCCTGGTTTCCATGCCGGGCATTGAATCGGTGGAACGGTATGATATGGAGGACATACCCTCTCAGTCTTCCAAATAACATTTTGCCGGGAAACAGGGTTTTTACGAAGGCATAAAAGCAGGATTTTTTACTATCTTGTTGCACTTTAAAGGGGAAGACATTTCTGTATTAACTGCTGCTTATGTTACTGAGAGGGTTCAGACTGTTTATTGTAATTGGGTGTAGCTTTTTTTTATCTGGGGCATCTGAGGCACAAAGTTGCATCCCCACAGGTATCGGGGGTACTGTAATTAATCTTAACTGCAACCAGGTTTGCTCAACACTTGTTTTTCCCGTTCCGCATATTAAATCCTCTGACGATTATACACAGGTCAGTGTTCCCTACAATCCATATCCTTATAATACTCCAACAGGCACAGAGGACCCTACACTTTACGCCGATGACCAATATAGTTTACTAATTAATCTGCCGTTTACATTTTGCTTTTATGGGGCTACCTATCCAACAACAGTAGTTGGTTCAAATGGTATCATGACGTTTGACCCTGCGAATGCAAGTTGTGCCAACAATTATGTGATTAATCAACCAATTCCCTGGGCGGGGGGAACCATTTGCAGTATTGCTTCCGGGTATTATTCAAGAGCTTCAATAATGGGAGCATATATGGATCTGGATCCACGTTTAGTTGCCAGCCCTCCGGACAGAAAAATTCAATGGGAAGTCTTTGGTACAGCACCCTGTAGAAAGTTTGTCGTTAGCTATTATCATATTGGGGTATTTGGCAACATATGTGGTATGAGCACACCAAATACATTTCAAATGGTGATCCATGAGTCAACCGGAATTGTAGAGGTTTTTACAGAACAAAAAGCATGTGCTGATAATAGTAATGCAGGAAATGGAATTCAAGGCATGCAAAACTGGAACAGGAATGCTGCTGTATGGGTACCCGGGAGAAACCCTTCATTCTGGACAGAGAATAATACCGGTTACCGCTTTATTCCCTCCGGAGGCACTTCCCGCTACGTCATCTCGGAAATGCTTGACATGTCCGGCGCTGTGGTAGCCACTGCCGACACACTTACCACAGTGCCGGGTATGCTGGATATAAGGTATACCAACTTTTGCGCACCTCCGGGGTCAACACAGTATGTGGTGAGAACGCAGTTTTCTGCCTGTGAAAACCCGGCTATAATCCTTACTTCGTTAGACACTATAACGATAAACCGCACCAATAGCCTGAATGCAACGGCCACCGCCACAGTTGCCACATGCGGACCGCCGGATGGAACAATTACAGTGACAGTTCCTGGAGGTGTGGGCACACCGCCTTATACTTATATATTGGACGGCGGTACACCAGTAACTGGCCCAAACACATACACTTTTACCAATGTGCCGGCAGGTCTTCATACTATTGTAGTAACGGATGCATCGGGCGGCTGCACAAGCACCATCAGTATTACTGTAAACTTATCAGGTACGATACCGGCAACAACCATCACCAATCCCACCTCATGCATTGGCGTTAATAACGGAACCATTACTGTTACTTCAGCTGGCGGCACGGGCCCCTATACATTTGTTTTGGATGGAGGCCCGCCCGTGCCAGGCACTATCCCTTTCACTTTTATCAATGTAGCAGCCGGTGTGCATACCGTTCAGGTAAATGATATTGGAACAGGATGCAACTCCGGCCTGATTAGTGTGACCGTTGTTCCGGGCGCCGGGGTAAATGGCACTGCTGTCCCCGTCGCCACCAGTTGCACCGGGGTGAATGATGGTACCATCACCGTCACTGCCACCGCCGGTACTGCGCCTTTTACCTGGTCGCTTGACGGGGGGCCATTTGTACCCGGTTTGAACCCATATACTTTTACCGGTGTGGCACCCGGTCCGCATAATGTAACCATTATGGACATTAACGGCTGCAGCCTTTTAATACCAGTAACGGTAAATGCTGGGCCAACACCCACTGCCATTGCCTCTTCAACAGCAACCGCCTGCGCCGGGGTAAACAATGGAACCATCACCATTACCTCGGCAAGCATGCCCGGCCCTTATTTCTTTACGCTGGATGGAGGCCCGCCGGTTTCAGGTACCATTCCCTTTACTTTTACCAATCTCAGCGCCGGTGTTCATACTGTGGTGGTAACTGGTGCAGCCGGATGCGCCACCACTCCATTTACAGTAAATGTACCCGCCGGCTCCGGAGTAAGCGGCACTGCGGCAACAACCGGCACTTCATGTTCTACCGCCACCAATGGCACTATCACGGTGGATGCAACAGCAGGAACCCCGCCTTTCACCTTTCAGCTTGACGGAGGCGCCCCGCAAAGCGGAACCAATCCCTATACTTTTACAAACGTAGCCGCAGGACCACATACCATCATCATCACCGATAATTTTGGCTGCGCACTTACGCTGAATAATGTAGTGGTGAGCCCAGGCCCGCCCCTGACAACCACTGTGAGCACTACAGATGTATTATGCAACGGCGGGGCAACCGGAACCATTACAATTGCCCAGCCAACCATGGGAACCCCGCCCTATGAATATTCGCTTGATGGAACGACCTGGCAAAGCAGTAATGTTTTCAGCGGGCTGACTGCCGGACCTTATACTGCTTACTATAGAGAAAGCAATGGCTGCCAGGGCTCACAGCCGGTCACTGTTGCAGAACCTGCGGCCATGACAGCATCTGCTGTCACAATCGCTGTTACCTGCAATGGACTGAGTGACGGAACCATTACCATTACTGCGGGCGGAGGTATAACGCCTTACCAGTATTCTATTGATGGCGGCGCCAACTGGCAAAGCGGAAATATATTTACTGTTGCGGCAGGCGCTTACAGCATTATCATCCGGGATGCGAATAACTGCACCTTCATAAGAAGCGCAACGGTAACAGAGCCGTTTGTGCTTACCGCATCTTCTGCAAATACCAATGCAAGCTGCAACGGTGGCAATGATGGTGTGATCACTGTTACCGCTAATGGCGGCAATACGGGAGGTTACCAGTATTCATTAGATGGCGTCACTTACCAAAGCTCCAATATATTTAATGTGGCGCCGGGCAACTATACGGTATATGTAAAAGACAACCTGGGCTGCACAACCAATTTTCCGGCTGTGGTAGGATTAAGCAGCAACCTTACCTTCTCCCCGATGACAGACCCCACCATTTGCGAAGGCAGTTCCATCCCGCTGAACTTTGTTTCCAATGCCACGGTATGGTCATGGTCTCCATCAACAGCATTAAGCAATCCTGCTGTGGCTAACCCGACCGCAAATCCAATCGTTACTACGCAGTACATAGTTACTGCCACATTAGACCGCTGCAGTACAACAGATACGGTAATTGTAAATGTAAATGCAGCGCCTGTGCCGGATGCGGGAGTCCCCGGGTTTATTTGTTATGGGCAGACTTACCAGCTGAACGGCTCCGGCGGCGTGCAATATTTATGGACGCCATCCACATTTTTAAACAATCCGTCTTTGCCCAATCCCACATCGGCAGCAACTAAAACAATTACCTATACTTTATCCATCATGGCAGATACGAACGGCTGCCCTTCATTGGTTACAGATGATGTGACGGTGGATGTGACGCCACCTGTTAAGGTTTATACCTTCCCGTCGGATACCATTCTTTATCCCGGCGACAGAGTTCAGTTCAGGGCAGTGTCAGCAGTGCCTTCTGCTAACATTTTCAACTGGACACCCATCCTGAATATAAACAACCCAAATGTGTTCAACCCGGATGTGACCGCGGTAAATATTGGCGACAGTATAGTTTATAAGGTTACAGCCAGCAGCGCTGCCGGTTGTATTGGAGAAGCTTATGTGCGGCTGAGAGTTTATAAAGGGCCTGAATTGTATGTGCCTACTGCTTTCACGCCTAACGGCGACGGGCTGAATGACCGGTTCTATCCTTTCCCTGTGGGCATTAAAGCCATCATTTACTTCAGGGTATTCAACCGCTGGGGACAGCAGGTATTTTCTTCCAATGTTTTGTATAAGGGATGGGATGGAAAATTCAACGGAACCAACCAGGCCACCGGCACTTTTGTGTGGATGGCGCAGGGTATTGATAAAGACAATAAAACCATCACCCGCCGGGGAACGGTAACGCTGATCCGTTAGGTCTGACACTGTATAACCCTATCCCCCGGCCCCTTCTCCAAAAATGGTGAAGGGGAGGTTCCCCTCTCCGCAAAGCGGAGAGGGTTCAGGGGTGAGGTGGCCGCAAATTCCAACAAAACCGTACTGGTTTTAACCCCAAAATTTATGTACCTTGTTTGCTGATTCAAACCTCTGAAAGCCCGGCAATGCCATCTTTTTCTATGAAACAAAAGCTGCTTCGCAGTTTGAGAGTCCCCGTCATCACGGGGTTTTGTTTCTGTTTTATTAATCATAAGACAGTTGCACAAAGCTGTATCCCTACCGGTTTAAACGGCGCAGTTTTCAACTATGTGTGCCCGCAGACCTGCTCCGACCTGAACTTTCAGGTGCCGCATATTAAAAGCACCGATAATTATACAGTAAGCAGTATCCCGCATACACCCTACCCCTGGGTGACAGCCGGGGGAACAGAGCTGATTGAATTGTACGCTGATGATTTGTATTCCTCCGTCATTAATCTTCCTTTTCCTTTCTGTTTTTATGGTTCGGTGTATAACAGTTGCGTGGTGGGATCCAACGGGCTGATAACATTTGATATTTCCAATGCAAACACAGTAAATGCCTGGTCGCTTACCACCGTGCCGCATGGAAGCACTCCCCAACCCATTCCTTATGCAGGCGGATCGCCCAATACGACAGATGATACTTATTACCCCCGTGCCGCCATTATGGGGGCCTACCATGATATTTTTCCATTAATCAATGCTCCGCAGCGAAGAGTGGAATATTCCATTGTGGGTACAGCGCCCTGCCGCAAGTTTGTGGTCAGTTTTTATGTGGTGCCGCTTTATGGCAGTGCTGTTTGCAACGGGCGGCTCTGTACCCAGCAAATGGTGCTGCATGAAAACACCGGCATCATTGATATGCATCTCGGTGATAAACCGGTGTGTAATGCCTGGAACATGGGCCTTGCCATATTAGGTCTTCAGAACTGGAACAGAAACGCAGCAGTATCTGCCCCCGGAAAAAACTGTACGGTATGGATTGAGACGGCAACTTCTTACCGCTTTACTCCATCAGGAAGCAGTTCCCGGTTTGTGAGGTCAGAACTTTTTACGCTTAGCGGAACATTAGTGGCAACTGCGGACACAGTTACCACTAGTCCGGGAATACTGGATGTACAGTTTCTGAATATCTGCCCGCCGCCGGATACTACAAGGTTTGAAATAAGAACGACTTTTTCCTCCTGCAATAACCCTGCGGCGCAACTGATAAATTCAGATACCATTACCACCATTCTTGACAACGGCCTGGATGCAACAGCCACCAGCACTAACAGCAACTGTACGCCCAGCGGCACCATCACCGTTACGGTTCCTCCGGGTACAGGCACACCGCCCTTTACCTATGTTCTGGATGGCGGCCCGCCTCTTGTTACCGGTTTCTCCCACACCTATACCGGCGTGGTTCACGGGCCGCATACTGTAGTGGTAACAGATGCCAACGGAGAATGTACCAGCACTATCAATATCACAGTGGGGCGCAACAATGCATTAGTAGCAAATACCAGTGCGACACAAACCTATTGTGCAGGCTCTGCATCAGGCACCATTACAGCAACTGTGCTTAACGGAACAGGGCCTTATTTTTACAACCTGAACGGAGGGGGAGCTTTTTTTACCGGCGGATCACCTCACACTTTCACCGGGCTGTCAGCAGGCACCCATACACTGGTGGTTACAGATGCCACCGGCTGCATGACCAATACACTCACTATAAATATTACTGACGGACCGGGTGTTTCGGGAAACAGCAGCACCACACCCACTACCTGTCCGACAGCGACTAACGGAACTATCAGGGTCACCGCCACAGCAGGAATGCCGCCATTTACCTTCAGCCTCGATGGGGGAACGCCGCAAAGCGGAAGCAATCCTTATACTTTCACCAATGTACCCGCAGGGCCGCATACCGTGCTGATAACAGACAATGTCGGATGTACTTTCACACTGAACCCGTTTGTTCCCCCGGGCCCGGCGCTAACGGCTGCAAACACAGCATTTGCTACATCCTGCAACGGCGCTACCGACGGCAGGATAAGGGTGACGCCACAAAGCGGAGCAGCACCCTATACCTATTCGCTGGACGGGGCAACACCTGTACCAGGCGCTGCGCCTTATACTTTTAATAATGTCGGTTCAGGTGTGCATACTATACAGGTTTTTGATGCGACGGGATGCGCCAGTGTGATTTACTCCGTCACCGTTCCTCCCGGGCCGGACCTTACGTCAACCGCCACCAAAACAGATGTGTTGTGCAATGGCGCTGCTACAGGAACTATTACCGTAGCTCAGCCCGGTAACGGAGTGCCTCCTTTTCAATACTCCATCAACGGAGCTATTTGGCAGGCGGGCCGTACATTTTCAGGACTTACAGCAGGGTCTTACACCGTTCAGTTCCGTTCTTCCGATGGGTGTTCGGGTTCACTTTCTGTTACTATCAATGAACCTCCGGCGCTTACATCCGCCATTGCGATGATACCGGTGATTTGTAACGGGCAGAATAACGGGGTGATAAATGTAACAGCCGGAGGAGGTGTTCCGCCTTATCAATACTCTATAAATGGAGGCACCACATGGCAGAGCAGCAATATTTTTAATGCAGCAGCAGGAAATTATACCATCGCCATAAGGGATGCCAATAATTGTATTACCGGCAGGAATGTTACAATGACAGAACCGGCAGTTCTTTCTGCATCATCAGGCGGTAATACCAATGCTACCTGCGATGGCGGCAATAACGGAAGGATAACTGTAACCGCCACCGGCGGCAACAGCAATTACCAGTATGCACTTGATGGCGGCAGCTATCAGTCGTCCAATATTTTTAATGTGGCGCCGGGCAATTACATAGTTTACGTAAAGGATAATTTAGGATGTACCACTTCATTCATTACATCGGTAGGCCTGACTTTTAACCTGTTCCTGAACCCGATGGCTGACCCGACTATCTGCGAGGGTTCATCCGTGCAATTGCAGCCTTCATCAAATGCTGCTGTTTACAACTGGTCGCCGGGCACTTCATTGAGCAACCCCAATATAGCCAGCCCGACAGCCAATCCTGCGGATACCACCTGGTATTACCTCACCGCCATATTGGGAAGATGCACCTTATGGGATACCATCCGGTTAAATGTGAACAAAGCCCCCATACCGGATGCCGGGCCGGATGGAGATATCTGCTACGGCCAGTCGTACACCCTGCAGGGAAGCGGAGGAACACAATACAACTGGACACCCGCTATTTATCTGAACGGTACTTCCGGGGCTAATCCTGTGTCAACACCCACACTGAATACAATCTATACTTTGTCTGTGATTGATAACTATGGTTGCCGGTCATTGGTTACAGATGATGTGAAGGTGACGGTGAAGAGGGTGATGGCAGTGCATACATTTCCCTTTGATACAGTGGCTGCGCCGGGTGAAACATTCCCGTTACTGGCGGTATCTCCGGGTATTACATACAGATGGACCCCTGCAACCGGCCTGAGTAATCCGAATGTTCCCAACCCTTATGTAACTGTCAGCAGCACAATCGGAGATGAAATGACTTACCAGGTATCCGCTGTCAACAGCGACGGCTGCAAGGGAGAAGGATATGTGAAGATAAAAATTCATAAGGGCCCTGCTATTTATGTCCCTAACGCCTTTACACCTGACGGTGATGGTAAGAACGATCGGTTTACTCCATTCCCGGTTGGAATAAAAGCATATAACTATTTCAGGGTATTCAACCGCTGGGGGCAGGTTATATTCTCCACCAAAGCACTGCACCAGGGCTGGGATGGAAGGATTGGCGGAATGGAACAGCCCACCGGAACCTATGTGTGGATGATTGAAGGAATTACCGCTGATAATAAGCTGATCACCAAAAAAGGTACAGTCACACTTATCCGTTAATAAATCATTGTTTTTCCTGAATAAAAATTGACCGGCAGCAACCAATTTCATACAGCGGCTGTGGGTGATACCTTATTTTTGCTTGTCCGCCGAAGTCCCTAAAGCATTCGGGACGAAGGCGGACTTGCCCACAACAACTATTACAACAGCGGGCCTCTTTTCTTAATTTTTGTACAATATGGTAGATGTAATACTCGGCCTCCAGTGGGGCGATGAAGGCAAGGGAAAGATAGTGGACTATTTTGCCAAAGATTATGATCTGGTGGCCAGGTTCCAGGGCGGGCCCAACGCAGGGCACACACTATATGTGAATGACAAAAAAGTGGTGCTTCACCAGATCCCCTCCGGAGTCTTTCACAGCGGAATTATTAATCTTATCGGGAATGGAGTGGTACTGGACCCTGTCACCTTAAAAAGAGAATGTGATACCGTTGCTTCTTTTGGTATTGACCTGAAAAAAAATCTTTTTATCTCCGAACGGACCCATCTGATACTTCCCACCCACCGGGCATTGGACAAAGCGGCTGAGCTGTCAAAGGGAAACCAGAAGATCGGTTCCACGCTAAAAGGAATCGGCCCCACTTATATGGACAAAACCGGTCGAAATGGTTTACGGGTGGGTGATCTGCTGGACAAAAATTTCACCACGGCATACATTAAGCTGCGCCTGAAGCATCAGCGGCTGCTGGATAATTTTAATTTCCAGGAAGATATAACTGCATGGGAAGAAGAATTTTTTGACGCTCTTGAATTTCTGAAGCAACTTAACATCGTCAACGGTGAATATTTCATCAATAACCAGATAAAGGCGGGAAAAAGAATTTTAGCAGAAGGGGCGCAGGGCAGCATGCTGGATATTGATTTCGGCACTTTTCCCTATGTCACCTCATCCAGCACCATATCAGCCGGGGTTTGCAGCGGGCTTGGCATTGCCCCGCATCATATCAAAGATGTGATTGGTGTGACCAAAGCCTATTGCACACGGGTGGGCAGCGGGCCTTTTCCCACCGAATTAGACAATGAAACAGGCGGGGAACTGAGAAAAACCGGCAATGAATTCGGCGCCACCACAGGGCGGCCCCGCCGCTGCGGATGGATAGACCTTGTGGCACTGAACTTTGCCTGCATGATAAACGGGGTGACTAAAATTGTAATGACCAAAGCAGATGTGCTGGATGCGTTTAAAGAGCTGCAGGTTTGCACAGATTATCAAATTGATGGTAAAACAGGCAGGGAAATCCCTTTTCAGATGGACAGGGCCAAACCTGAACCGGTATTTAAAAGCTTTATCGGCTGGCATACAGATACCAGCAGGATAAAAACATACGATAGTATGCCGGAAACCACCCGTATCTATGTTAATTTCATCAATGATTATTTGGGTGTTAAGATTCACTACATTTCCAACGGGCCGGGAAGGGAGCAGATAGTGGAGGTGCAGTAATTACAAAAAGATGCTCCCTTTTCGATTATGACTTAGGGTGCCGGGAGGCGGGCAACCCCGCCTTCGTCCCGAATGCTTTCGGGACTTCGGCGGGCAAGCAAAAAAAATATTTTAAAAATTTGGCTAATTAAAAACTTCGCCGAAATTTTACATCTGTAATCCTGTAAGACCATGGCAATAAAACCAGACAAAGCGAAAAAGGCTGCCGGGAAAACTAATTCCGAATCCGAAAAGAAACCGGCACAAAAAACATCTCCCAAACCAACGAAAAAGGAAGAAGAGGATAACGATGATGACTTTGATGATGAGGAGGAGGTGAAACCGGCAAAGAAAGCAGGGAAGGCTGTCGGCGCTTCCAAAGAAGCTGCAGATGCTGATGACGATGAAGATGTGGACGACAGTCCCGATGAATGGGAAAAGCCTGAAGAAGAAGAGGACTGGGATCCTGATTTTGATGAATTTGATATTCCCTCATCCAGGGGCAAGAAATCCGCCGCAGGCGGAAAAAAAGGAGCAGAGGATGACGATGATTTTAAAATGGATGATGAGTTCAAGGATCTTTTCAACGATAAGGATTTTGACGACGATGAAGAAGATGATTATTAAGCCCCCGGTCTCCCTCAGGAGGCTATAAACAATTTGAAAAAGGCAACCTCAACTAACTGCATATTTCCGATCAGTGATTTTGAACAGGTGAAAGAAAAAGTGCTGAACTGGACAAAACGGTTCGGCACTTTTTGCTTTTTGGATAACCACCGGTACCAATTACAACACCATTCGGAAGAATGCCTGCTGGCTGCCGGGGTAGAAAGCCAGCTAAAAGCAAATGCAGGAAATGCGCTTTTGCAGTTGCAGGATTTTATTAATTCCGGTAACCGTCAGACCGGCCGCTGGCTTTTCGGTCATCTCGGCTACGATCTGAAAAATGAAACGGAACAGCTTTCTTCTCATAATTCTGCCGGTGTTGGCTTCCCCGATCTTTTTTTCTTTGAACCGGAAATCATTATCCGGCTTCAACCCGGAGAAATAAAAATTAAGGCGGCAAATCCTGAACAGGTATTTAAAAATATTACCGAAACACCGCTTTTACCGGCTGCCGCAGCTCAGGCGTTGAATATTCAAATGCGTTTTTCAAAAGAAGAATACACCAGCGTAATTGAAAAACTGAAGCGGCATATCCTCCGCGGCGATTGTTATGAGATCAATTTTTGCCAGGAGTTTTTTGCTGAAACAGCTGTCATTGACCCGGTGGCGGTGTACAAAAAACTCAGCAGTGTTTCTCCCAATCCTTTCTCCGCTTTGTACAAAACGGAAGACAAATGGCTGATATGCGCTAGCCCCGAACGTTTTTTGCGAAAAGAGGGGAATTCGGTCCTTTCGCAGCCGATAAAGGGAACATCAGAGAGAATAAAGCACGATGAAGAAAAAGACAAGCAAAGCAAAAAAGCATTGCAGCAAAGCGCCAAAGACCGGTCGGAAAACGTAATGGTAGTGGACCTGGTCAGGAATGACCTCTCCAGGATCTGTGAAGAAGGGACCGTACAGGTGGATGAACTGTTCGGGCTTTATTCTTTTCCGCAGGTGCACCAGATGATTTCCACAGTGAGTGGTGAATTGAAAAAAGATATTTCATTCGCCGATATTATCCGGGCCACATTTCCCATGGGTTCTATGACTGGTGCACCTAAAAAAAGGGTGATGGAGCTGATTGAGCAGTACGAGAAAACTAAGCGGGGAATTTTCTCAGGGGCGCTGGGATATATTTCACCCGAAGGGGATTTTGATTTCAACGTAGTGATAAGAAGCATCATGTACAATGCTACAACAGACTATCTCTCTTTTCAGGCCGGCTCGGGCATTACCTGGTACAGTGAGGCGGAGAAAGAGTGGGAGGAATGTTTGCTGAAGGCGGGGGCGATAGGGGAGGTGCTGGGAGGGGGAACAAACGGATCATTGAGGATTGCCTGATGAGCCCATCAGCAATTTCATACTCTCATCCAGTATCTCATATCTCTTTGCGATGAATATGTTCATTTTCTGTACGGGGAGACGGAGATTGTATTTTCCATTCAATGCTATCTCGTTGTCAAAATTGGGGTTGTATCGGTCAAATTCTGCTTTTTCTATGTCAACATATTTTATGATAACGGCAGCACTGAACCGGCCGGTAATATTATAGGCGGTTGATTTTTTCATCTCCTCTTCATTCAGTTTTGCCGCATTGCTCAGCAGGTCTTTTGTTTCGTCCCTGGTAATGGTGGTAGCGCCGCCTTCGCCTTCAAAGATGTAATGGGTGGCGATGAATTTTTTCACATGGTTCATGGATTCATTGGGAAGATAATACTGCAGCGTCCAGAAATCTTTGCTGCCGCCGCTTTTGCGGATAGCTTTCTGCACATTGCCGGGGCCGCCATTGTAAGCAGCCACCACCAGCAGCCAGTCATTGAACTGGGAGTAGAGTTCTGTCAGCATTCTTGCGGCAGCATGGGTGCTTTTAAAATAATCTGTCCGCTCATCTCTGCTGCGGCTTACCGTCAGCCCATAATTGCGGGCGGTTGCCGGCATAAACTGCCAGGGGCCCACCGCCCCGGCCCATGAAGTGATGGTGGATTTGAGATGAGATTCAATTACGGCCAGGTATTTCATTTCTTTCGGTATGCCATGCTGCATCAGCACCTGGTCCATCAGGTTCAGGTGAGGTTCTTTTTTTTCTTTGATGTTCAGGTAGCTTTTTTTATGCTTTGCAATATAATTTTCTACAAAAGAAACCGCCATGGGGTTTAGCCTTGCACCGGTTACACCGTCACCTGCCAGCGCTGTTTTCAGGATGTTGTTGAATCCGTCTTTCGGGTCATTTACTGGTTTGGGATCAGTGCCTGAAGAATCTTTTTTTACGGCCGTATCTTTTACAAGGGCAGCAGTGCTGTTGTCCTGCTCTGTACCGGCAGCCAGTATGTTTTGTTGAAAGGAAAAAGCAACAACAAGGGTTGTTATGTATTTCAGTTGTTTCAAATCAGTTGTACTGATAATACTTACAGGTCTTTCTGCTGCATCAGCAATTCAGAAACCTGCAGTAAAGATACCTCATCAAAGCGGCTTGCCATAACCTGCAGTCCGAAGGGCATACCATTGCTATGTTTAAATAATGGGAGCGAAACAGCAGGACAGCCCACCATGTTAGCCATTACCGTATAAATATCAGCAAGATACATGGCGATGGGGTCGTTCATTTTTTCACCTGCCTTAAAGGCGGTAACAGGAGAAGTGGGCATGATAATGAAATCATAATCTTTAAAAACTTTTTCAATCCTGTCGCAAAGCAAGCGCCTTATTTTTTGTGCCCTGGTAAAGTAAGCATCGTAATAACCGGCGCTTAATACAAATGTGCCGAGCATAATCCGGCGCTTCACTTCTTTTCCAAAACCTTCGGACCGGGTTAATTTATACAATTCGGTGAGATCATTTACATCTTTGTTTGTCCTGTACCCATACTTCACCCCATCGTACCGGGAAAGATTGGAAGAGGCCTCTGCAGTGGTAAGCACATAATAGGCCGGAACGATATAATCCATCAGGCCAAAATCCACAGCCGACACTTGATGCCCTTCAATACGCAGTTCTTCAATTTTATTTTTAATGGAACCGGCAATCTCTTTATCTAAACTGGGATGATCGAGGGCCTCATCAAAGTATGCAAACCTGGATTTTTTATTGGTCTTTAATAATTGCAGGTAAGCCGGCACTTCTTTATGCGATACGGTACTATCATATTCATCGGCCCCGGCCATTACTTCCAGCGCCAGCGCTACATCGGCAACTGATGTTCCAAAAATTCCAATCTGGTCAAAGGAAGAGGCATAAGCAATCAACCCGTAGCGGGAAATTCTTCCATAAGTTGGTTTCAGTCCGATGATGCCGCAGAAATCAGCGGGCTGACGAACGGAACCACCTGTGTCGCTGCCCAAGGACAGCATACATAAACCAGCCTGTACCGCTACTGCCGGGCCACCGGAGGAGCCTCCGGGCACTCTTGTTTCATCCAGTGCATTCAGCACTTTTCCATAGGCTGAATTTTCATTGGTGGAACCCATAGCAAATTCATCGCAATTAAGGCTGCCGATGATGATGGCTTCTTCGGCAAGCAATCTTTCCACGGCTGTTGCGGAATAAATGGAAGTAAAATTTTTAAGAATGTTTGAAGAGGCAGATACTTTGTGATCTTTATAGCAGATAACATCTTTCAGCGCTATCACCACTCCGTGAAGCTTCCCGGCCGGGTTACGGCTCTTTCTTGCTTCATCTAATTGCTGTGCCCTGCTGAGTGCTTCTTCAGCATATACTTCAATAAATGCGTTGAGGTGGCGGGTAGCTGAGATCCGTTGCAGGTAATGCTGCACTGCCTGTGAGCAGGTGAGGCTTCCATCCCTGAGCCGGGCATGGTACTGCTCAACAGAAGTGAAGGCAAACAAAAATGAATGCTTTTGAGTTTACTTAAAAGGTGAGGAGTTAATCAGGCGTTGGGTGAATTCTTTACATCGCTGGCGCTGTCTTCTATTTCCCTTTTTACATTACTTTTTGCATCGTTGAATTCCCGTACGCCTTTGCCCAGGCCCCTCATCAGTTCAGGTATCTTGCGGCCGCCGAATAATAAGAGCACCACCACTACGATGATGATCATTTCATTGGTGCCAAATGCTAACAGATATGGATTCATAGTCTGATATTATTAGAGGTCAAAGATACAGCAATGGGAAAAATAAAGGGAATAATAAGTTTTGAACCCCGGCCAATAAGTAAAAAGCCCCGACGAATGGTCAGGGCTTTTCAAGAAATATGAAGAAAAATTACTCTGCTGCGCCTTCGGCCACCATCCTTTTTTCACGGATACGGGCACTTTTACCGCTGCGGGTACGCTGATAGAACAATTTGGCCCTGCTGACATGGCCTGTTTTGTTTACCACCACCGACTCAATATTAGGAGAATAGAAAGGAAATACCCTTTCAACACCAACGCCATCAGAGATTTTGCGTACAGTAAAGCTGGCAGTATGGCCGGTACCCTGTTTTTTTATCACATCGCCTTTGAAAGACTGGATACGTTCCTTATTTCCTTCAATGATCCTGTAGTTCACCGTAATATTATCACCCGGCTTAAAAGCAGGAAAATCCTTCTTTCCGGTCAGTTGCTCATGTATGTAGGCTATGGCGTTCATATCTCTGAATTTTGGGAGGCAAAGGTAGGGGAAACAGTTTAAAGTTTCAGGTTTAATGTTTAATGTTTTTCAATGCCAGGAAAGCCTTTGCAAGCTGTCAGAACCTTAACCCTTAAACTATTAAACGTTAAACATTTATCTCGCAACATTCACCGCCCTTTTCTCCCTTATCACTGTTACTTTAATCTGCCCCGGAAAGGTCATTTCAGTTTGTATTTTTTGAGCTATTTCAAAAGAAAGTTTGTCGGAGTCCTGGTCGGTCACTTTATCGGCTTCCACAATTACCCGTAACTCTCTTCCGGCCTGGATGGCATAGGCTTTTTCCACACCAGTATATCCCATGGCGAGAGTCTCCAGGTCTTTAATTCTTTGCAAGTATTGCTGCATGATTTCCCTGCGGGCACCCGGCCGGGCTCCGCTGATGGCATCACAGGCCTGAACAATGGGGGATATCACATATTGCATTTCCATTTCATCGTGGTGGGCACCGATAGCATTGACCACCGCCGGGTTCTCTCCGTATTTCTCAGCCAGTTTGGCCCCCAGCAGGGCATGGCTCAGTTCACTTTCTTCATCGGGCACTTTTCCAATATCATGGAGCAGACCGGCCCGCTTGGCCAGTTTGGGGTTCATGCCCAGTTCTGCCGCCATAGTGGCGCAGAGGTTTGCTGTCTCCCGGCTGTGCATCAGCAGGTTTTGCCCATAAGAAGAGCGGAACCGCATCCGGCCCACCATTCTTACCAGTTCTTTATGCAGGCCATGGATACCGAGTTCTATAACGGTTCTTTCGCCGATATCCATTACCTGTTCTTCAATCTGTTTTTTTGTTTTTTCAACAATCTCTTCAATCCTTGCGGGGTGAATTCTGCCGTCGGCTACCAGCCTTTGCAGGCTCAGCCGGGCAATCTCCCGGCGAAGGGGATCAAAAGAGGAAAGAATGATGGCTTCGGGAGTATCGTCCACTATCAGGTCTACACCAGTGGCGGCTTCTATGGCACGGATGTTCCGGCCTTCCCGGCCTATAATCTGGCCTTTGATTTCATCGCTTTCGAGATTAAAAACAGTGATGGAGTTTTCTATTGCCTGTTCAGCTGCCGTACGCTGTATTGTCTGGATAATGATCTTCCGGGCTTCTTTTCCGGCTTTTTGTTTCGCTTCTTCGATGATCTCCTGCTGCAGGGCCAGCGCTTTGGTCTGGGCTTCATTCTTCAGGCTTTCCACTAACTGGGCCTTGGCATCTTCGGCAGAAAGATTGGCAATTTTTTCTAAGCGGCGAATATGTTCTTCCTGGTGCTTTTCCAGTTCAGTCCGCTTGATATTCACCAGTTCGATCTGGCGGTTCAGGTTTTCCTTGATGGCATCATTTTCCTTTACCTGTTTGTCAAGGGCCCCTTCTTTCTGGCTGATGGATTGTTCTTTCTGGCGGATACGGTTTTCGGTATCATTTATCTTTTTGTTCTTTTCAAAAATGTCTTTGTCGTGGGCAGATTTCATCTGCACAAACTTCTCCTTGGCCTCCAGTTCTTTTTCCTTGCGGATGGTTTCGGCCCTCAGTTCGGCTTCTTTGAGGATGGTTTGGGACTGGATTTCTGCTTCTTCGATTTGCTTGCGGGTGTTCCTGGAAAAAATGAGCTTACCCGCTATGATGCCCACTACAAGGGCAGCAGCGCCAATGATGACGGAAAGTATATTCGGGTCCATGAATGTTTTTGTTTAATTGTTTCATAATCGCCATCCCGGTATTTTGGTTCCGGGAGCATTGATATTAAAAAATTCACATCCCATCGGGTGTGTAATGGGCGAAGATACAAAACAGGGGGTAATGCAGGAAATCAGTAATAACAGGAAAAGCCGGCTTTACAGCTGTTTACCCCGGTAAATAGGGGTCCAGCAGCTTTTCGATGCTGCTCAACTGTTCTGCGAGGTTTTCTTTCTCTATCCCCGCTGCCGTACCGGCATGCTGCTCGGTGGCATACCATACCAGCACCATGCTGATATAGTCCTGCATATCCTTACCGGCAAACTGTGTTTTAAACTCCAGTATTTTGTCGTTGATGGTCTTTAGTGTTTTCCGCACCACTTCTTCATCCTCCGGGCGGATCTTGATGCGGTAGCTGCGGTCGCCCACCAGAGCCGAGATAGCAATTAATTCACTCATATATTTGGTGTTTTCAAAACCAATTGATTATATTCGGTGCCCCTTACTAATCACAGGCCGGAATCCCACCTCTGAAAACAACGGTTAAGAGCACCCAAGGAAACGATTTTAAGCGTTTGCCATGTTTGTCAAAGTTAAGTCTTCAGTATTTATTGATGCCCTGCATTTTCAGTTGTCAATGCCCAAGGGCAATTGCCTGCGGGGGGTATTAAAAGATGATAAGGGATGTGTGTGCCGTACCCTGGAGAAAAAAGTGGTGAAAGAACCTGAAGCACTTACCTGGGATGGGCTTAATGATCTGCCTTATGGAAAATATACACTGGAATTATCCCAGGGAGAAGATGAATCCCATAGCGACCAGATGAAGGTGAACCTGGTAAAAAGGGTATAATTACTGACCCAATAATGCAATACAGAGATCAATCTCTTTCAGGTAACCGTTGATTCTTTTTTCAAATTCTTTCTTATCGGCCTCACTCATATCTCCGGTGCTTATTTTCAGGATGCTTACCTGTTGTTTTAATTCATCCACATTTTTCTGCTGACCACTGATCTTTTGCTGAGCTGACCGCAATTCTTCTTTCAGCCGGTTGTTCTCTTTTTGCACAGCCGTATGCTGCTTCAGCAGTTGCTGCAGTTTATCCTGAATGCGTTTCAGATGTTGTTCGGTGTTCATTACAATTCAAAAAAACAAGCTTCAAATCCCAATTAATTGTCTTCCTGCATTTTTATTTTCTGATTTCAGCCTGCAAATCTTTTTCCAGTGTTGCCATTATCCAGCTCATCCAGCCATCAATCTCTTTATCGGTCAGTGTTTTTTCCTCATCCAGGAATGTAAAGTTAACGGCCATGGATTTCTTACCGGCGCCAAGTTTTTCACTTTCGAAGATGTCGAAAAGCCGGATATCTTTTAGCTTACCCAGTTTTATTTTTTGTACGGTTTCTTTCACGGTGCCCCAAGCCATTTCTTTTGACAGCACCATGGCCAGGTCCCGTTGAACAGCCGGGTACCTGGGAAGTTCTTTCATCTCATTTTTTTGTTCTGACGCCGTCTCCGCAAGCAGTTGCCAGTTAAGCCCGGCAAAGAAAACCGGTTGTTTGATGCCGAATTTTTCGAGAATGGGTTTTTTGACCTCCCCGGCGCCGGCTATCACCTCATTTTTGTGTTTGTAAACGATATGATTACTCAGTTTGGGAACTTCCAGCAGCGTTGGTATGTCAGTTTCAATACCGAGTAATTTCAGCAGGCTTTCCACCACCCCCTTCAATAAAAAAAAGTCAGCAGGGGAACTTTTCTGCTGCCAGCCGCTTTCGGTTTTATTCCCGGTAATAACCAGGCACAGTTTTTCCGATTCTGCATACTTGCCGGGGCCGGATGTGCTGTAAGCTTTGCCGAACTCAAAAAGCCGGAGTGAGTTATTCTTATAGTTCAGGTTATGTGCCACCACTTCCAGCGTCGTTTCAAAAAGTGAGTTGCGCAGGATGTTCAGCTCAGCGCTGAGGCTGTTCATCATCTTTACCATAGTTTGCTGCTCCTGCTCAGAAAAATAAGCGGCATTGGTAATGGAGTTAGTCATCATCTCATTGAAACCAAGCCCTGCCAGATGACCAGCCGCTTTTTCCCGGTACACTTCTTTTGCGTAGTTCTCTTCTACGGACGGAGTAATGGTAATAGCGCCGGGGATATCAATGTTGTCCAGTCCGTCAATCCGCACAATCTCCTCCACCAGGTCGGCAGGCAGGCTGATATCGGGTTTATGATAAGGAACGGCTACCCTCAGTTCATCAATGCCTTCCTTGATAATTTCAAAACCAAGGCTGGTGAGAATATCCTTTACAGCATCCGGGTGATAATTCTTTCCGCTCAGCTTTTTTATGTAATGCCATTTAATGGCCACTTCAGTTTTAGGTTTCGGGTTTGGATAAACATCAGCAATTTCCGATGCAATTTCTCCCCCGCAAATTTCTTTGATAAGCGAAGCGGCTCTTTTCAGCACACTCACAGTAGCAGATATATCTGTCCCTTTTTCAAACCTTGCTGCAGCATCTGTTCTCAGTCCGTGGCGGAAAGAAGTTTTACGGGTGATGACGGCATCAAAGCAGGCAGATTCCAAAAAGATATTTTTCGTTTTTCCGGAAACACCGCTGTGCATCCCGCCAAATACACCGGCGATACAGATGCCTTCTTTACCGTCACAGATCATCAGGTCTTCGGCGCTGAGCCTTCTTTCTTTTTCATCCAGTGTAATGAAGGTTGTTCCTTCCGGCAGGTTTTTCACCACAATTTTCTTACCGCCGATATGGTCTGCATCAAAAGCATGAAGTGGTTGACCGGTTTCATGCTGGATGAAATTAGTGATGTCAACGATATTGTTTATGGGCCGCAGACCGATAGCTTTTAATCGCTGCTGCAGCCATTTTGGGGATTCTTTGATAGTGACGTTCGAAATACTGACGCCTGAATATCGGGGACAGGCGGTTTCATTCTCCACCTTTACTTCAATGGATAATGAAGCATTATCCGCTTTAAAACCATTTCCATTGGGCAATTTTGGTTTGAGGGCTGCCTGTGCGGCAGAGAGGTTTTTTTTGTCATGGTGACCCAGGTAAGCACAAACATCCCTTGCCACACCCCAATGACTCATGGCCTCCATGCGGTTGGGAGTGAGTCCGATCTCATAAATGGTATCGTCATAGGGATTGAAATAGTCAGCAGCAGGGGTGCCAACTGCGGCATCAGCCTGCAGTACCATAATGCCATCATGCGAACTGCCAAGACCAATTTCATCCTCGGCACAGATCATTCCATGGCTTTCCATATTTCTTATTTTAACCACTTTCATAGTCAGCGGTTCGCCGGCGGCCGGGTAAATAGTAGTACCAACCGGCGCCACCACTACTTTTTGCCCCGCAGCCACATTGGGTGCTCCGCAAACAATCTGCAGCGGCTCGCCGTTGCCTGTGTTTACTATGGTCAGCGTCAGTTTATCAGCATTGGGATGTTTTTCTGTGCTCAGCACTTCTCCGATCAGCAGGCCTTTCAGCCCGCCTTTCACTTCTTCGTATGAGGTCATGGTTTCCACTTCCAGCCCGATGGAAGTGAGGATGCGGCTTAATCGCTCCGGTTCGATAGTTACGGGCAGGTATTCACTGAGCCATTTGTAGGAAATCGTCATGGCGCAAAGATAAGAGGCAAGGCTTTAAACGGAAGGGGTTACATCCTGTAGCAAACTGCATTGATGTTCATACCTGCACCTACGGAGGCGAACATGACTATATCCCCGGTTTGCAGGTCATGATTATCCCACAGCCCTTTTTTTACCATATCAAACAAGGTGGGGATGGTGGCCACAGAGCTGTTGCCGAGCTTGTGGATGCTCATCGGCATGATATGCTCCGGGAACTCCCTGAGTCCGTATAATTTGAAAAGCCGGCGAACAATGCCCTCATCCATTTTTTCATTGGCCTGGTGAATGAATACTTTTTTTACATCGCTGATAGACACACCGGCCTTGTCAAGGCAATCCTTCATGGCAAGGGGTACATGCAGCATCGCATATTCGTACACTTTACGGCCTTTCATTTTGATGTAGCGGATACGGGGGTCGCTGCCTGGAAAATTGCTTTTACCCAGGTAGAGGTAATAGGCTTCATCCATACAATGGCTCTGCACACTCCAGGAAAGAATACCGCTGCTGCTGTCGCCGTTTCTTGCTTCAACAACAGAAGCGCCGGCGCCATCAGAAAATATCATACTGTCCCGGTCATATTCATCCAGTACCCTGCTCAGGGTTTCTGTGCCAACCACTAATGCTTTTTTGGCTACACCTGCTTTGAAATAAGTATCGGCTTGGATGATGCCCTGCACCCAGCCGGGGCACCCGAATAAGATATCATAGGCCACACAGTTTGGGTTTTTTATTCCTAATCCCTGCTTTACCCGTGAAGCCAATGCCGGAAGCACATCGGTCTGAATGGTATGCTTCAGCACATTCCCAAAATTGTGGGCCAGTATCACCTGGTCCAGTTCTTCGGGGTCAATGCCGCTTTCCTCAATAGCTTTTTTAGATGCCAGTATGGCCATATCAGAAGCATTGATATCTGCACCGGCATACCGCCGCTCTTCAATACCGGTTATTTCCCTGAACTTTTCCACTACTTCATCCGGGTCTGTTTCAATCCGCCGGGTATCTTCTCCATAGAAACGCTGTCCGGTAAAGTCACGGTTGGTTTTCACCACTTCAGGGATATAACAGCCGGTTCCTGTAATAATGGTCTTCACACTCATAGCTGGAATTTTAGGGAATGAATGAAGTGGCAATCAACGTAAAGGTAAACCTCAATGCTGCTAACATTTGTTTGAAACCAGTATAAATTTTGAAATCTTATCTTTTCGGTTCCAACAAAGATTGTAAATGAAACTGAAAGCTTTGATGATTCTGGTCATCATCATCGTTTCGCTGCTGCCTGTTTATCTTATTTATAAGCACCTGCAGCGGGTGATGCAACCCCGTGCATCCGGCAGGAAATTCCTTTTGTGGCTGCTAACTGTCCTTTCAATCATTTTTGTTTATACTTTTTTGCTGGTGCTGACGATCCGGCTGCTGTTTCCGGGGGCTTAGCAATTCTCCTTATTTTTACCGCCTTAAAAACAACTGCTATGGGTTATAATCTTTTAAAAGGAAAACGGGGAATCATTACCGGGGCGCTGGATGCCAATTCCATCGCCTGGAAAGTAGCGGAGAAGGCCTATGAGGAAGGTGCTTCCATTGTTTTAACGAATGCACCTATCGCTATGCGGATGGGGGAGATTAATAAACTGGCGGAGAAGACAAAGTCGGAGATCATCCCTGCCGATGCCGCCAGTGTGGAAGAACTGACCGCCCTGTTCACCAAATCGCAGGATGTACTGGGCGGTAAGATTGATTTTGTGCTGCATTCTATCGGCATGAGTGTGAACATCAGGAAAAAGATTCCTTATACCGAGTCCAATTATGATTATTTCATGAAAGGGATAGATGTGTCGGCCCTGTCATTTCACAAGATGCTGGCCGTGGCAAGAAAATTAGATGCCATCAATGAGTGGGGCAGTGTGGTGGCGCTGACCTATATGGCGGCACAGCGGACTTATCCGTTTTACACGGATATGGCGGATATTAAAGCGATGCTGGAATCCATTGCCCGAAGCTTTGGCTATCATTATGGAGTAGAGAAAAAAGTCCGCATCAATACAGTTTCTCAATCACCCACTAAAACAACGGCCGGCACCGGCATCAAAGGGTTTGGCGATTTCTTTGATTATGCCAACTCCATTGCGCCGCTGGGCAATGCCAGCGCCGAAGATTGCGCTAATTATTGCGTCACCCTTTTCTCGGACCTGACAAGAATGGTTACGATGCAGAACCTGTTTCATGATGGTGGTTATTCTACTACCGGGGTAAGTAATGAGGTAATGCAGAAGCTGGGAGTGATGGAATAGGTGGAAAGTAACATATCACAACTAAAAAACCTCCACAGGGAGGTTTTTGCATTAAATAATCATTTGCTTCAGCGTAATCAGTGGTCAATACTCGTCCTCATTAAACAGGAAATCATCGGTAGTGGGATAGTCGGGCCAGATGTCCTCAATGGTTTCATATACATCGCCTTCATCTTCCAGCTCCTGCAGGTTTTCCACCACTTCCAGCGGTGCGCCGCTTCGGATGGAATAGTCAATCAGCTCATCTTTGGTGGCGGGCCACGGTGCGTCTTCCAGGTACGAGGCCAATTCTAAGGTCCAGAACATTCTCTCAGTGTTTTAATTTCAGAACAAGGTTTATTCCCGGGAGTGTACCCCCCAATTTTCCGCAAAAGTAGTTGTATTAACGAATTTTCCAAATCCTTAGTTGTACACGGTTTTTTGAATAATTTCCTAAAAATCAGGGGCTTTCAGCCAGCTTCATTTTTGCCGGTAAACGCTTTTGCGGATATTTGATTTATCAAATACCTCACCGGCTGCATGATTAGCGGAAAAAATATCTACAAACGATACGGCACAGTGGAAGTGCTCAAGGGGGTGAATATTGAGATTAGCCGGGGAGAGGTGGTGACCATTGCAGGCCCGTCGGGTTCGGGCAAAAGTACATTACTGCATATCCTGGGTACGTTAGATAAAGCAGACATTGGAGAAGTGAGCATGAACAACACAGTTATCAGTGCACTGAATGGGAAAAAACTGGCTGCATTCCGGAACAGGCATATCGGGTTCGTTTTTCAGTTCCACCATTTATTGCCGGAGTTTACGGCACTGGAAAATATATGTATTCCCGGCTGGCTGGGCGGCAGAAAGAAAACAGAAGTAAAAGCAGAGGCGGAGAAACTGCTGAAGATGCTCGGTCTTACTGAAAGAATGGACAATAAGCCCAATCAATTATCCGGCGGCGAGCAGCAAAGGGTGGCGGTGGCAAGAGCCTTAATCAATAAACCGGATATTGTTTTTGCGGATGAACCCAGCGGCAATTTAGATACCGCAAATGCAAAGGAATTACATCAGCTGTTTTTTGACCTGCGGGATCAGTTCAACCAAACCTTTCTCATCGTTACACATAACGAAGAACTGGCGCAGCTCAGTGACCGGGTGCTGCACATGAAGGATGGGAAAATAGTTTGATGGATTGATGGTTGAATTGTTTGATGGTTTGATTGTTGCGATAACCATCAAACAATTTAACAATCTAACAATATTATATCCTCGGCTTCCAGGGAATTTCCTCAACATTTAATTGACAGGCAGTAAAGCGGCTCAGTACAAAAAGATAATCGCTGAGGCGGTTGAGGTATTGAATAATCAGCGGGTCAATCTCCTCTTTCTTTTTCTGCAATCTTACACAACATCTTTCCGCACGGCGGCAAACACAACGGGTCACATGCAGCGTCGAAGCAGCGATATGCCCGCCGGGGAGAATGAATGATTTCATAGGAGGCAACAGCGCATTCATTTTATCCATTTCTATTTCCAGGAGGGTGATGTCTTCCGCTTTCAGGTCGGGTATTTTGAGTTTGGTTTCTTTCTCAGGGTCGCAGGCAAGGGCGGAGCCAATTGTGAAGAGCCGGTCCTGAATTTCAGCAAGCACATTAGCTATATTTTCCGCCCTTAAATAATCCAAACATAAACCGGCGAAGGAATTCAGCTCATCCACTGTGCCATACGCTTCAATACGGCGGTGCGATTTGGGAACCTTTGTTCCGCCGATCAGTGAAGTGTTTCCTTTGTCGCCTGTTTTGGTATAAATCTTTGCAGACATAGTTTATGCTTACTGGTAAACGATAGCTTTCTCATTCTTCTTATCACTTTCCACCATACCATCCCTCAGCCTCACCACCCGGCGGGCATGGTTGGCAATGTCCTCTTCATGGGTGACTACGACAATAGTATTCCCGTTCTTATAAATATTATCAAATATCGCCATTATCTCATAAGATGTTTTAGTGTCAAGATTTCCTGTTGGCTCGTCTGCCAGTATCAGCGAAGGATCATTCACCAATGCCCGGGCAATGGCCACCCGCTGGCACTGTCCGCCGGAAAGTTCATTGGGTTTATGATGGCTCCTGTCTGTCAGGCTCACCATTTCCATTACCTGCATGGCTTTTTCATTGCGGAGTTTCCGGCTCATGCCGGCATACACCAGGGGAAGGGCTACATTTTCCAAAGCAGTGAGGCGTGGCAGCAGGTTGAACTGCTGAAACACAAAGCCTATTTCTTTGTTGCGAATCTCTGCCAGTGCATTATCCTGCATCTGGCTCACATCATTATTATTGAGAATATAAGTTCCATCGGTTGGGGTATCAAGGCACCCGATAATGTTCATGAGGGTACTTTTACCCGAACCCGAAGGCCCCATCAGTGCCACATATTCATTTTTGTAAATATCCAGCGAAATACCATTCAGCACCTGCAGTTCCTGCCGGCCCATGTAGTAGCTTTTGCAGATGTTTTCAAGATGGATGATTGAACTCATAAATCAAAAAGGCTTTCAGTGCAGGTGAATGGGCAATAGTGAATGGTGAATGTGGAGAATCTGCATTGGCGATTGACCACTCACCATTCACTTTTTTATCACTTTGGGAACTTTAAAAAAATGTTCATCATGCATGGGTGCGTTTTTCAATGCTTCCTCCCGGCTCACCGATCCCTTTACCTCGTCTTCCCTCAGCACATTCACTTCTTCACTCATGTGCAATAACGGTTCGACCCCCCCGAGGTTCAGTTCATTCAGTTTCTCAACAAAGCCAATCATCCGTTGCAGGTCATTTTTTATTTCGGCTTTCTCTGCATCAGTAAACTGCAGGCGGGAAAGATGGGCCAGTTTGTCTATCATGACATCGTTTACTTCCATTTATCAAAGATAAGGCACGGGGTACAAGGTGCAAGGAACAAGGGACAAGCAGTGGTTTAATGTTGGGTGGCTCCCCGGTATCAGGCAGGTATTCTTGTGCCTTTTCATTCCTATCTTCGCCGCAATGTCAAAGAGAAAAGAAATAGTAATGAGCGGTATCCGCCCCACAGGGTTTCTGCACCTCGGAAATTATTTCGGAGCTGTGCGGAATTATGTACGGATGCAGGAAGAGTATGAATGCTTTTTCATGGTGGCCGACCTGCACTCCCTCACCACCCATCCGGATACGAAAGAGTTAAAAGAAAATGTTCACCGGGTGCTGTCTGAAAATATTGCCTGCGGGCTTGACCCTGATAAAGTGGCGCTTTATTGCCAGAGCCATATCCATGAAACCGCCGAACTGTACCTATACCTGAATATGCTGGCCTATAAAGGGGAGTTGGAGAAAACAACAACTTTTAAAGACAAGGCAAGGCTGCAACCGGATAATATCAACGCCGGGTTACTGACTTATCCTGTTTTGCAGACAGCTGACATCATCCTGCACCGGGCCTTATATGTGCCGGTGGGCAAAGACCAGGAGCAGCACCTCGAAATGGCCAGGAATTTTGTAAATCGTTTCAATCACCGGTATAGTAAGGTGTTTCCCGAACCACAGGCATTTAATTTTGGCGAAGCACTTGTAAAAGTGCCCAGTCTTGACGGGGCTGGAAAGATGAGCAAAAGCGAAAACCAGTATGCGACCCTGTATTTGTCGGATGATGATGATCTCATCCGGAAAAAAGTGATGAAGGCAAAAACAGACAACGGACCAACTGAACTCAATTCTACCAAGCCGGATTATATCGAAAACATATTTCTGCTGATGAAACTGGTAAGCCAGCCGGATACAGTGGAAAAATTTGAAGCAGACTACAAAAATTGCAGCATTCGCTACAACGATATGAAAAAGAAACTGGCAGAGGATATGGTGAAATTTATAACACCTATACGTCAGAAAGCCGAGGCTATCCGGAACAACCCGGCATACCTGAAAGAAGTGATGGAGAAAGGGGCCGGGAAAGCCCGGAGAAGCGCCAAAGCCACAATGGAAATAGTGAGGCAGGCCATCGGGCTGAATTATTACTAAAAAACCCCAATAACAAATTACAAATTCCAAAAAAGAACTTACTTTGAACTCTCCCGCTATTGGGATTTGGAACTTGTTTCTTTGGAATTTACTCAGTTATGGCAAAAGCGAAATTCAAACCCAAACATATTGCCGTGGCCGGTAACATCGGCGCCGGAAAAACCACACTGACAGAGATGCTGAGCAAGCATTATAAGTGGATCCCCAATTTTGAGGATGTGGACCATAATCCTTACCTGATGGATTTCTATGAGGATATGCCCCGCTGGAGCTTCAACCTGCAGATCTATTTCCTGAACAGCCGCCTGCGCCAGCTGGTAGAGATACAAAAAGGAAGTGAGACTGTGATACAGGACAGAACGATTTATGAAGATGCCAACATCTTTGCCCCCAACCTGTATGAAATGGGATTGATGAGCAAACGGGATTTTGACAACTACTTTCACTTCTTTCAAACTTTAAAAACGCTGGTGCAGCCTCCGGACCTGCTGATATACCTGAACGCATCGGTTCCCACCCTGGTGGGTAATATTCAGAAGAGAGGAAGGGAGTATGAGGAAAATATCCGGCTGGATTACCTGAAAAAGCTCAATGAGTATTATGCCAAATGGATCAGCGAGTACAAGGAAGGTAAACTGCTGGTCATAGATGTGGACAAAAACAGGTTCCCTGAAAAAGATGAGGATTTTGGTGAGATCATCCGGAAAGTGGATGCGGAGTTATATGGACTGTTTTAAATGTCATGAAATTTCTGGTAATTTATCTAACCTTTGTAGTTTCTAATTCAGCTTTCTCTCAGACGCTGAAAGACTCTCTTTTTGGTGGGAAACTAAAAATTGATACAAATAAGACTATTTCAATTAAAAAGGATTCTGTAAAAATTGGCGAAACAGGATCAGGGCCATTTTCTGAAATTGATGCCAGTTTTCCTCAGGGACAGGATGCCTGGATGGAGTATCTGACCAGCAAACTTTCAACTATTGCTGATTCGGCATTAAAATACAAAGTTCCCAAAGGAACATACTTGATTCTGACAAGATTTATTATTAATAAAGATGGCTCCTTGTTAGTACAAGAGCTGAAATGCAACCCTTCAAATGAATATATTGAGGAACGTTGCAAAGCTATATTTATTGATGCCCCCAAATGGAGTCCGGCTTATCAAAATGGAAGGTATGTTAAAGCTTACAGGACACAGCCATTTACTTTAAGAATCAGCAAGCCGTAGTTTAATAGCCAGCATATTCTTTATACTCCTCCAGCATCTTCGCAATCTTCTTCAGCCATTCAGCCTGCTTTTCTTTATTAATGCTGTGGTTGGTTTCATCGTCATAATCATTTTGCATCTCTTCTTTTTCATTCAGGATGTCCTGGTATATTTTTTTTAACTCTTTCTGGTAGGTATTCCGGTCAAATTTGTATTCACTCATTTTTTTATGCAACTTTCGGGCAAATATTTCTGCTATGTCAAAGTGTCCCTGCTCATGGCTCAGGATGTAGGGAGTTTTATGCAGGCCCCAGGAACGGGTCCTGGAAAACTTTGATTCGATCGTATAACTAAAATCATTTGGGCTGATATTATAAGAAATACTAAGGTAAGTTGTGGTGGAAGCGGCCGCATCGCTCCTCGTATTAGGGTTTGCTTTGTAATCAGCCCAGGTCAGTTTGCGGGAATGGCTCCAGTCAAGCAGTTCTTCCCCTGGTTCCTGTGCCGGTATTGTCACTGGCTGAAACAGCAGGGCAAACAGGATATATCCGGCAAATTTCTTCATGGCTAAATACCAACGTAAAGTCGTATTAAAAATTTTACCGGCTGCACAGCAGGGCGTTAAATAAAAATAAAACCCCTGACGATACTGTCAGGGGTGGTTCAAAACCGTCCGGGGTTTATAGTTTATGCTTTAGGGGCGGCGGCCAGTACTTCGGCAGACACACCATCTGTGTATTTTTCAAAATTCTTTACAAACAAACCGGCCAGGTATTTTGCTTTTTCATCGTAAGCATTTTTATCGGCCCAGGTGTTCCGCGGGTTTAACACTTCTGCGGGCACATCCGGGCAGGTTTTTGGCATAGCCACACCAAATACCGGGTGGGTTTCAAACCCAATAGCTACCGGGTCAGCATTGTCTAATTTACCTTCCAGTGCAGCAGTAATCATAGCACGGGTAAATTTCAGTTTCATCCGGCTACCCACTCCATATGGCCCGCCTGTCCATCCGGTGTTTATCATCCACACATTCACTTTATGCTCCTGCATTTTATCGCCCAGCATGTGAGCATACCTGCCGGGATGCAGCGGCAGAAAAGGCGCTCCAAAGCAGGCGCTGAACGTGGGCTTGGGCTCTGTTACCCCGGCCTCTGTACCGGCGACTTTTGCAGTATAGCCGGAGATGAACTGGTACATGGCCTGCCCCGGTGTGAGTTTGGAGATGGGCGGCAACACGCCAAACGCATCACAGGTCAGGAAGAAAATATTTTTGGGCAGGCCCCCGATGGAAGGTTCTAAAGCGTTGCTGATAAAATTCAGCGGGTAAGAAACCCTTGTATTTTCTGTGATGGAACTGTCGTCAAAATTGATACGGTTGGTGCCGGGGAAGAAAGTTACATTTTCCAGCAACGCACCGGGACGGATGGCATTGTATATCTCCGGTTCCTTTTCTTCGGTCAGGTTGATGGTTTTTGCATAGCAACCGCCTTCAAAATTGAAAATATTATCCGAGGTCCAGGCATGTTCATCATCACCAATCAGTTTGCGGTTGGGGTCAGCGCTGAGTGTGGTCTTACCGGTTCCGCTGAGGCCAAAGAAAATTGCGGTGTCACCGTCTTTACCCATATTGGCGCTGCAGTGCATACTCAGCACATTTTTTTCATGGGGCAGAATATAATTAAGGATGGTAAAGATGCCTTTCTTAGTTTCTCCGGTGTAGCCGGTGCCGGCAATCAATATCGTTTTGTGTTTGAATGAAACAATGGCCGCATTATGCTGCCGGGTACTGCATTCTTTAGGGTTTAATTTTAATCCCGGTGCAGAAATCACATGCCAATCCGGTTCAAAGTTTTCCAGTTCTTCCTCTGTAGGGCGAAGGAACATATTATAAGCAAACAGGTTATTCCAGGGCTTTTCATTCACCACCCTTACGTTCAGCCGGTAGCGGGGGTCGGCACAAGCGTAGCAATCCCTCACCCATATTTCAGGCAGTTTGTCAAGATAGTCAGCTATTTTTTTGTAAACAATGTCGAAATACCCGGGCTCAATCGGAATATTGAACTCATTCCAGTGAACAGAATTGGCCGTGGTCTCATCTTTTACGGTAAACTTGTCTTTCGGTGACCGGCCGGTAAACTCGCCGGTGCGTATCACCAGTGCGCCGGTATCGTTCAGCACCCCTTCGCCGATGCGGATGGTATCCTGCACTAATTCTTCCGGGGGTAACTGATAATGAATGGATTCTGTGTTTTTTAAACCAAGGCGTAAGAGGCTTTTCTTAGGAATACTCACTACTGGTACTGACATAAAGCAATCGAAATTTGTTGAAGCAGCAAAGGTAAGTGACAAACGGATTGCCACACAAACAGGTGTTAGTGGTACACATTAAAATTGAACTAAAATATCCGGTGGAGCTGTAAATACCATCAACGGTATTGGATATTGGTTTCAAAGAATTAAAAAATAACAGGAATAGTTGAAAAATATTCAAATCAAAGCTCTTTTCCCCGTTTTGTGACAAACAATAATTGGTTCATAGGTTTGCGCATTACCTTTAGCCGGTATTTATTAAACCTTACCTTGTACGACGCAGTTACGCAGCAACGGAATGAAGTTGCAGCCACCCAAAAAATGCTTATGAAATATTTACCCCTCAATCCGGAACTGTTTGTAAAAAACAGAGAACGCTTTATCAACCGGATGCAAAAGAACTCCATCGCCATTTTTGTAAGTAATGATGAAGTGCCCAGCAACGGCGACGCTATTTATCGTTTTAAACAGAACAGCGATATATTCTGGCTCAGCGGTATCACCCAGGAAGACAGCATGGTCATCCTGTTTCCCGATAACCCTGACCCCAAATACCGGGAAGTGCTGGTACTGGTGCGGCCCAACGAACTGAAGGAAAAATGGGATGGGAAAAGATTGCGGGTCAATGAAGCCCAGGCCAGCAGCGGGATGAAAACCATTGTGTGGCTCGACAGCCTGGACGGTTTATTGCAGCCATGGATTCATTTAGCCGATAGTATTTATCTCGACAGTAATGAGAACGACCGCAAAGCGAGTCTGGTGAGGTCGAGGGATTACAGGTTTATTGATGAGATGAAAAGCCGTTACCCGCTGCATAATTATTTACGGGCTGCAAGGATCATGAAAGAACTGCGGGGCATTAAAACCGCCCTTGAAGTGGAAGTAATGCAGAAGGCGATTGACATCACGGATACTGCATTCCGCCGCCTGCTGAATTTCATAAAGCCCGGAGTAATGGAATATGAAATAGAGGCTGAAATCGTTCACTCTTTTCTCAGCCAGCGGGCCACCGGCGAAGCATATGGCAGTATCATTGCCGGCGGGGACAGGGCCAGAACGCTGCATTATGTAAGCAATAATGCAGAATGCAAAGACGGAGAACTAATACTCATGGATTTTGGAGCAGAATATGGCGGTTATTGTGCCGACCTGACCCGAACCGTGCCGGTGAACGGAAAATTCACCCGCAGGCAAAAAACAGTTTACAATGCATGTCTGCATTTGCATAACTATGCCAAAAGCATTTTGAAACCGGGTATCAGCATTGTTGATTATACCGACAAAATAGGGGAAGAAGCCACACAGCAGTTTCTGAAAATAGGATTGCTGAGAAAAAGCGAAGTAAAGAATGAAGACCCGGAGAACAGGGCTTACCGGAAATATTTGTATCACGGTATTTCCCATCACCTCGGTGTGGATGTGCATGACCTGGGCACAAGAACCGAACCCATCAGACCCGGAATGATCTTTACGGTGGAGCCGGGCATTTATATCGAACAGGAACAAATGGGCATCCGGATAGAAAACAATTTCTGGATAACAAAGAATGGCAATAAAGACCTGATGAAGAATATCCCAATTACGACGGAGGAGATTGAGGCGCTGATGAAACCCCGCTAACGAGCTTCGCTCCTTCCCTTCGCTTAGCCCGGGAACCCTGAAGGGAAGACTTTTCGGAAAGGCCCTATTTTTGGAAATATTAAATAATGCTTAATGAATAAGAATTCCCCCTTTAAGGGGTCAGGGGGTATCCCCAATCTTTTTACATTACTCAATTTGGTTTTTGGCTGCTTAGCCATTGTTTCCATTTTGCAAAACGGAATAGCCATATCCGGCGATGCAGAAGGCGGCACCTGGATAGATATCCCGGAAAAGATATGGATGGCTTCACTTTTCATCGGGCTGGCAGCAGTGGTTGATTTCCTGGATGGTTTTGTGGCAAGGATTTTCAATGCAACATCGGAAATGGGCAAACAACTGGATTCACTGGCCGATGTGGTGAGCTTTGGTGTGGCGCCGGGATTGATTATTTACCAGTTCTTGCGGTTAAGTTTTGCGAAAGAAGCAAACTCGCTGGACACATCTGTAATCTGGCTTCTCCCGGCTTTTATCATCCCCTGCGCGGCCGCATGGCGGTTGGCAAGATTTAATCTGGACAACAGCCAGTCCTTTTCATTTAAAGGGCTACCGGTACCTGCAACAGGAATATTCTTTGCTTCATTCCCGCTGATCTATTGGAATGTGAATGAAGCATGGGTACAGGAACTGTTGCTCAACAAATGGTTCCTTTATGCAGTGATAGCGCTATTCTCCTGGCTGATGGTTTCCAAATTGCCATTGATGGCGATGAAATTTAAGAACTTCAGTATCCCTGCGAACTGGCCAAAATATTTGTTGGTACTGGTTGCCATTATTGCTTTTTTACTGGTAAAATGGCTCGCCATCCCGCTCACGGTGCTGGCTTATGTTCTCTTATCTTTGCTCTTCAAAAGCAAAACAGCATGACCTATACAGTTCAGATAAAAGTAATGCCGCTCAATGAACTATTGGACCCGCAGGGTAAAGCGGTGATGGGAGGCCTTGAAAATCTCGGTCTCAGCGGTGTGGAAGATGTGCGGATCGGGAAGAACATCACCCTGCAGGTGAATGCGGATTCGGCTGATAAAGCCAAAGCCATAGCTGAAGAGGCGAGTAAGAAACTGCTCAGTAATCCTGTGATGGAATATTACGAGGTATCAGTTAATTAGTTTTTTGGTTAATCAGGAGTACCGATAGGGGGGAGAATCCTCAAATTATAAAACCTGATTAACCAATTCCCAATTCCCAATTAACATGCTTTATTTAGTTCCCACCCCCATCGGCAATCTCAAAGACATCACCCTCCGGGCACTGGAAGTACTGAAGGAAGTGGATTTGATCCTTGCAGAAGACACCCGGACCACATCACATCTTCTTAATCATTACAAGATCACCAAACCGCTTTCACCCTATCATCAGCACAATGAGCATAAAGTATTACTGCATTTGGTAAACCAGTTGCTGGAAGGGGAAAAAATGGCCATAGTTACCGATGCAGGCACGCCGGGAATCTCGGATCCCGCATTCTTACTGATAAGAGAGTGCATCAGGGTTGGGATACAAGTAGAGTGCCTGCCCGGGGCCACTGCTTTTGTGCCGGCGCTGGTCAACAGCGGCATTCCCGCTAACCGTTTTTGTTTTGAAGGCTTTCTGCCGGTAAAAAAAGGGAGGCAGACCCTGCTAAAGCAACTTGCCAAAGAAGAGCGAACGATGATATTTTACGAATCGCCGCAGCGACTGGTGAAAACGCTGGACGAATTTTGCACTTATTTCGGGGAAGAGAGGCTGTGCAGTGTGAGCAGGGAGCTTACCAAAATGTTTGAGGAAAATAAAAGAGGAACACTGAAAGAAGTTGGTGAATATTTCAGCGGGAAGGCCGTGAAAGGAGAGATAGTGATTGTGGTGGCAGGCAGGGGGGCTTAGAATTTTTATTAACGGCCGTGCAAAGCTTTAGCATTGTATTGTGAAATACCGGATTTATTTTTATCGTTAAAATTCAATCATAAAAAACCATCGTTATGAAAGTTATCCGTTTACTGGTCGTCCTTCCGGTCTTTGTTATGGGGTTTTTAAAAGGATCTGCACAGGTCACTTCCATTCCCGAACAGGCCAAAGAGAATTTCTTTAAACAATATCCTGATGCCACGAATATAGAATGGGAAAATGATGTGGTAAATGTGAATGCCCGGTTCGAGCAGGATGGCAATAGAATGAATGCTGAATATAATAATAAGGGCATCTGGAAAAGAACACTAAAAGACTGGGTATATGATAAACTGACCGGGGATGTAAAAGACGGTTTTTCCAAAAGTAAATATGCCGGCAAGCAGGTAATTGACGTAAAAGTATTATACCTGCCCGGCTATGTCATACAATACAGGCTGAAAGTGCAGATGAATACTGTGGAGAATAAATTTCTTTTCTTTAATACGGAGGGCAGACTGATACGGACAACTGTGGCAATTTGATTAATTGACTATCCGCATATAGCAACCTTATATGGAACCACATAGACACATAGCGCACAGTAGGAGAAAACCACATAGAAACCTGCAGAAGGCAGTCAGGTCTATGTGAAAACTATGTATCTATGTTCCTATGTAGTGAAAATAAACTTATGGTTGCCTCATCCGGATAGTCAGTTTTAATTATAAAAAAAACCGGCACTCTGCCGTCTTTTTTATAAACTCAGTTTATTTCTTTTTCTTCTTGTCGCAGGCAAGGTGGATTTGCAGGCCCGCACCAAAGTTAATGTTATGATTGGAGCCTTCGTAAAAATAAGTGAAATCAGGCGATGAGGGATAGTCGTAAAAAGTATCATATTTCGATTTGCTGTAAGAATAGCCAATATAATACTGGAGGCCAATCACAGAATTGATAAAATGTTCATACCCGAACTGGGCGCCAAAATTCAGGGGATGATATTTCTTGTACTCATAGGTATACCCTGTGCCGGTACTGGGTTTGTATTCACCTTTGTATCCCGGATAAAATGTAATCCCTGCATTTAACTGTGCGAAAGGCATCCCCTTGCTGTTGTTGCCGCCAAAATAAAACCGGGCAAAAGGACTCAGGCCAAAATAGGCATAGTGGGATTTACTCTCGGATGTTGCACTGCTGCTGGTGTTGCTGTTATCACTGTTGGAAGTAGAATATCCAAGCGTTACATAAGAACCCACAACAATATCGTCCGAAACATAATACCCCAGGGTAGGGTATACGCCTATACTAAAACTGTTTGACTTGGACTTATTTACACTGGCTCCGCCAACTGTGCCACTTTCGCTTTCGCCAAAAGATATCCCGGTACTGCCAATGCCGGCTCCCACCAGCCAGTTCCCTTTTTTGTTTTGAGCATGCAGAGCCATCATAGCGGTAAGTGCCGCGGCACAAATCAATACTTTTTTCATAAGTTTTGTTTAAGGTTAAAAAATAGGAACAAAATAACTCCGGCATTCATTCATAAACAATACCACTTTTGGGTATTTCCGGATATTTGCAACCTCCCGGGAAAAAAAACAGGAAGAATTACCAACTGCAAAGGTTATCAACAGCAGGTTTACTCAGTAAAAATGCAGATAGTGCTCAGCTCCTTTCTTCTCAGCTCCGGCACCCAGCATTCATCAGCAGGATAACCAACCGGGATCAGCAAAAATGGTTTTTCGTTTTCCGGACGCTTCAGTACAGCCGACAAAAAATTCATAGGTGATGGGGTATGGGTAAGTGCTGCAAGACCGGCATGATGGATAGCGGTAAGCAAAAAACCACAGGCAATACCGCAGCTTTCCGTCACATAGTAATTTTGGTGTTTATGTCCGGCTTCTTCTACTTCATAACTTCTTTTGAAAACGATAATTAAATAAGGAGCTGTTTCCAGGAATTCTTTTCGCCAGTCAGTCTGCAGCGGACGCAGATCATTCAACCATTCCTGCGGCATCCTGCCTGTATAACTTTCATATTCTTCTTTTTCGGCTTCTTGCCGTATTTGTTTTTTGATGGCCGGGTCGCTTACCGCACAAAAGATCCAGGGCTGCTTGTGTGCGCCGCTGGGTGCCGTGGAAGCAGCGAGTATAATCTTTTCAATCACCTCTTTTGGAACCTGTTTATCAGAAAAATCCCTCACTGTTCTTCTCTTATTCATCCATTCATAATATTCATGGCTTTTTTTAATCATTTCTTCTGCTGAAAAGGTTTCTTTGCTGTAAGCAACAAATGGAAACCCGTCAATCAATTTTGTTTTTACCATAACACTGGTTTGCCGAAATTTACCACTTCAAATTTGAATACATGAGGAATATATTGTTTTTGTCTTTTGTCCTGTTATCAGTGCTTACTGCCGCCGCCCAGCCCGACCGCTGGCAGCAGCGGGTAAAGTACACAATGAACATTGACATGAATGTGCAGACCAACCGGTTTGCCGGCAAACAGAAACTGGAATACTGGAACAATTCGCCGGATACCCTGACCAGGGTTTTCTATCATCTTTACTTTAATGCCTTTCAGCCGGGCAGTATGATGGATACAAGAAGCCGGAGGCAAGGTTCGGTAAATGGCCCCGGCGCCCGTCCCGACTGGGACCAGCGGGTGAGAGACCGCATACTGAACCTGAAACCGGAGGAGATTGGCTATCAGAAAATACTTTCGCTGAAGATGAATGGCAGGCCGCAGAACTTCAAAATGCTGGAAACAATACTGGAAGTGAAATTAGACAAACCCATTCCGCCCAGATCAAAAGTGCTGTTTGACATGGACTTTGAAGCACAGGTTCCGCTGCAGGTTCGCCGCAGCGGAAGAGATAATCCCACTTCCAAAGTCCGCTACTCCATGACACAGTGGTACCCCAAACTTTGCGAATATGATTATGAAGGCTGGCACCCTACTCCTTATGTGGGCCGGGAGTTTTATGGGGTGTGGGGTGATTTTGATGTGAGCATTTCCATTGATAAGCGATACATCCTTGGCGGAACAGGCTATTTGCAAAACCCTAACCAGATTGGTTATGGTTATGAGAATACCGGAGCAAAAGTGAACAGGCCGGCCGGAGAAAAACTGACCTGGCGTTTCATTGCTCCTAATGTGCATGACTTTGCATGGGTGGCCGATCCGGACTTTGTTCATAAGAGTAAAAAAGTAAGGGACAGCCTCACCCTTCATCTTTTATACAAGGCCACCAACCATACGGCAGCCGAGTGGGAAAAAGTGCTGAACGATGCGGAAAAGGCTTTGCCTTTCATCGAAAAGAATTTTGGTGCTTATCCCTATAAGCAATTCTCTTTTGTTCATGGCGGTGACGGTGGTATGGAATACCCGATGGCCACTTTGTGCATCGGCCCCGGGGCCTGGCTGCATGAGTGGCTGCACAACTGGTACTATGGCATGCTGGGCACCAACGAATCCCTCTATGGCTGGATGGATGAAGGATTTACCACTTATGCCGAAGACAAAGTGCAGGCATTTCTGGATGGTAATACAGGATTTGCTTACGAGGGTACTTACAGAGGTTATGTTTCTCTTGCCAAAAGTGGTAAAGAAGAACCGCTTACAACGCATGCCGATCATTTCAACTTCAATTCGGCATACGGAGCGGCTGTTTATTCAAAAGGAGGAGTGTGTATGGAACAGTTGGGGTATATCGTTAGCGCAGCAAAAAGGGATAAGATATTGCTGGAATATTACCGGCAGTGGCGATTTAAACATCCCAACGCCAATGATTTTATGCGCATTGCTGAAAAAATTAGTGACATGAAATTAGACTGGTACAAAGAATACTGGATCAACTCCACCAAGACTATTGATTACAGCATTGACAGCTTGTGGGAAGAAGAGGGCAAAACCAAAGTGCGGCTCAGCCGCATTGGCCTGATGCCAATGCCGGTTGATCTTCAGATAACTTTTAAAGACGGTACAAAAGAGCTTCACTATATGCCGATGAACCTTATGTATGGCGCAAAAGCGAATGAAGATACAACCATTGCAAGATATACTTATGAACCCTGGAAATGGACACACAGCACTTATATTATTGAAACCAGCAGGAAGCTAGCTGATTTTTCACTCGTAGAGATTGACCCGTCCCTCCGTATGGCCGACATTGAACGAAAAAACAATAAGCTTGAACTGAAGTGGTAGAAATGAAAAACTCCGACGGTTAATGCCGGAGCTTTTCGTTGACGGTTTTCAATCAAGGCCCCTCTGTTTGTTTGCCTGCCTTGCGAAGGGCAGCCGGAGTTAAGGTTAACGGTTAATGGTCAGGGGTAGGTAGTAAACCTGATTGCTGTCTCAAAAGTAAGCGGATGAACAATTGCTGACAATACCACATTAGTGGTATTTTTTGTGCTATGTGAGATATCCTGCCGGCAAAAACCCGCAGGATTTACCTTCTGTAAAATTTGTTGACGGCGGCTACCCGGTTGGTCACATGCAGCTTTTCGTAAATATGATACACATGTTTGCGGACAGTTTCAGGGCTCAGGAATATCTGGGAAGCGATTTCTTTATACATCAGTCCTTTTGACAGCAATTCCAGGATTTCTTTTTCTCTTGTGGTCAGCACATCCAGTTCTTCAGCTCCGGTTTCCTCCCTGGCTTTTTCCTGGAAGGCAGCCACTACTTTGCGGGCTATCTGGCTGCTCATAGGCGCCCCGCCTTCGTATAACTCACGGATAGCTTCCAGCATGCGGGCAGGGTCTGTTTTCTTTAATATGTAACCGCTGGCCCCTGCGCTAAGTGCCTCAAATATTTTTTCATTCTCCTCATACACTGTACACATCATAAAATTGGTGCCGGGTATCCGGGGCTTCAGTATCCGCACCACATCAATCCCGCTTTCAGCGCTCCCGAGATTGATGTCCATCAGCACCACATCCGGCCGCAGCAGCGGAAGCTGGTTCACCGCATCTTCAGCCGTTCCGATAGTACCGGTGCATTTATAACCTTCCGACATGCTGATGATCTCTTCCAGCGCATTGCGCAGTTCCCGGTTATCATCCACGATGCAAACAGAGATTTCTCTCATGTTGCAAAGTTCAGGACTGTATGAATACGGGACAATACCACGAACAGGTATTTTTCATCAGGATACATAAATTAAGTATTTCTCATTAAAGAAATCTTCTGCAAATATTTCTCTTACCTCTATGATGCGGGGCCGGGTGCCGCTTTCCTGTATTTCTTTGGCCAGGTCACCGCCCTTAAGGCAAATCAGACCCCGGGAGGGGTAGTTTGGATTTATTTCTTTCTTTTTGGTGCTTATTTGGTTCTTGGTTCTTGTTTCTTGTGTTTTTATTCTAAGGAGGGGCTTTGACCATTTCCACAGATCTTTTAAGGGAGCAACGGCCCTGGAAACGGCAAAGTCGAATTTCCTTCCCGTTATTTCTTCTGCACGGGTATGTTGTGTGGTTACGTTTGTTAAGCCAATACCTTCCGCGACGGCATCCACCACTTTCAGTTTTTTGGCAATGCTGTCCGCCAGGTGAAACTTTACCTCGGGGAAAAAAATAGCTAAAGGGATGCCGGGAAAGCCACCGCCGGTACCGATGTCAACGATCTCACTGCCAGGCCGAAATTCAAAAGAAGCGGCAATACTCAGGGAATGCAGCACATGTTTTTCATACAGGCTGTCAATATCCTTGCGGGAAATGACATTTATTTTTTCATTCCACTCTTTGTACAATCCCTCAAGCTGTTGTAGCTGCCGCAGCTGCTTATCTGTAAAATCAGAGAAGTATTTGAGAATGATTTCCATATCTGCAGGTTCTCCTTCTCAATATTGAGGGAGTTTTCCCTCTCCATTTATGGAGAGGGAAAGGGTGAGGTTACCATTTATTTTGCGGTCGCCGCCACAGCGCCGGGGCAAAGATGATATAATAGAAGAACATCCACATATCAAGAAAGACAAACCATGGCCAGAGGTCTTTCTCTCCCATTTTTTTCATAGACTTCCGCAATACAAATGCCTGCAGCAGGAAACGAATACCGAATACAGCGAGTGTAAACCTCCAGTCGTAAAACAAAATGCTGGCTGCCAGCAAAGGGTAATAAATAAACTGTGTGGCGAAATAAAGCCCCAGCAGGAACTTATGCTTTGGCTTATAATATTTAGCCGTGGTATAATGTCTTGATTTCTGCCGCAGCCAGCCTTTCCAGGTTGTTTTGGGTATGGAACGGGTGATGGCATCCGGGTCTATCACTACGGCGGTGTTATCTCTTGTGGCCACTTTATTGATGAAGAGATCATCATCCCCGCTGGGAATATGATTGATGGAAGAAAAACCTTTGTTCCGCAGGAACAGGTCTTTCCGGTATGATAAATTACGGCCCACACCCATGTAAGGCATACCGGCCAGTGCATAAGAGAGATATTGCAACGCTGTATGAAAGGTTTCAAAGCGGATGAGTTTGTTCAGCAATCCTTTCTTTTTATGATAAGCGCCATAGCCCAGCACTATTTCAATTCCTTCGTCATAACCGTTCTGCATTTTTTGTATCCAGTGTTCACTGGCGGGCACACAGTCGGCATCGGTGAGCAGCAATACTTCATGCTCCGCTTCACGGATGCCGATGGAGAGGGGGTATTTTTTCCCCGATATCAGTTTGGCCTCCTGTGTCAGCTCCACCGGGTTCAGTGATTTGAAGGTTTTTTTCAGCTCCTGCAGGATGTACTTGGAATCGTCCACCGAATTATCATTCACGACCACCACTTCATGGCTGCTGCTGTACTGCTGCACCAGCACACCCGGCAGGTTGCGGGCCAGGTTCTCATCCTCATCCCGGGCGCAAATGATTACTGAAACAGGGTGCTGCTGCGATTTGTTTTTTTTCTTTTGCTTAAAGAAAGCCACCCTTGCAAAAAAGAAGACATAATAGAAAACCTGCACGGTGGTAATGGCAACAAGGGCATAAAAGAGAAAGGCTTCCCAGTGAAGAGGTGGCATGGCGGCAAAAGTAAACGGCAATGCGCAACAGGCAATAGGCAATGGGCAAAAGCTTTCCACAATACCAGTTGCCAATTGTCTATTGCCTATTCTTTATCTTGCGGCGATGGCGTCACTTACATTTCAATTACAAAAACCCGATACTCATTCCAAAGCAAGGGCAGGAACAATCACCACGGACCATGGTGATATCCTTACTCCTGTATTTATGCCCGTTGGCACAGCCGGCAGTGTGAAAGCCGTAACGCAACAGCAACTGCTGAACGAGGTGAAGGTACAGATCATTCTGGGTAACACCTACCATTTGTACCTGCGGCCCGGATTAGAAGTGCTGGAGAAAGCCGGGGGCCTTCATCAGTTCATCGGCTGGAATAAACCCATACTGACCGACAGCGGCGGCTACCAGGTTTTTTCCCTGGCGGGAACAAGAAAGATAAAAGAGGAAGGCGTTACTTTCCAGTCGCATATTGATGGCAGCAAACATCTTTTCACCCCGGAAAATGTAATGGACATTCAGCGAACAATCGGCGGAGACATCATCATGGCTTTTGATGAATGCCCGCCCGGAGGCAGCGACCGGAAGTATGCACAAAAAAGCATGGAACTTACCCACCGCTGGCTTGAC
>JBQTHS010000034.1:0-15682 GCA_052389635.1 Bacteroidota bacterium
GTTGTTCAGACATAGCATCAGAAACCGGGTTGTTGATATTATCGTTTTTGTAGAGCGACAAACGGGTCTTTCTACCGCCTTCGCCAAGAATGGTGCTTACATAGGCAGCGTAATACTTATTCCGTAGTATGTTTTGGTCCGTTACCAGGTTTCCCTTTGTATTGATGAGCACGAAACTGATGCGGGGATCATAATCCACTTTTGTCATCACCAGGTCGAATTCGATGGTGAACTGGGTGCCCCAGCTTTGCTTTTTACTTCGGGTGAGATGCAGGCTGCTTACCGGGAATAGCTTCAGCCATTTTCCCTTTAGACCTTCAACAGCCGATACTTCAGCGGAGGAAGATGTGATCCAGCCGGCAGGAAGGTCCCCTGTTTTTTCTTTCTCAAAATTGTCATAATAAAGTACCGTACTTCCGGGGATAAAATCTGATTCCTCTCCTGTGGATTGATCCTGGGTTTTGTTTTGACCGGAACTCGTATTTTTCTTTTCTGTCGTAGCATTAGGATCTGTGCCGGTTTCCTGCGATGAACCGTTAGTAGCGGTTTTATTGGATGGCTTGCTGGTAGCATCCTGGGCTTTTTGTTTGACCTTGTTCAGTAATTGTGCATTGATCACAGGTGTAATGAAGAGCAACAGGATAAGGGGGAGTAACTTTTTCATGGTTTATATTTTATTGGAATAATGTTTTGTTGGGGGTGAAAGTGCCGGGCGCCTGTATTCCACTGCTGATCGATGGCTGTATCCCGTTTTGCTGGATATCTTTGATGACGATAGGGGTATTTTCCATTTCATCTATCATTTCCTGGAATCTCCTTAACGAGTTTTGCAGTATCCTTTTATCGTCAGCAGCTTCAATTTCTTTCGTGAATTTCTCTGAGGCCCTGAGGAAGGGGTCCAGGTCTTCGTAATTATTTATTTCATCGACTTTTTTCTGGAACTCCCCGATCTTCTTTCTAAGCTCTTCCTTTTTCTGCGCTTCCAGTCCTTCCTTTTTGGCTATTTCCTGCTCCAGTTTTTTTATCTCTTCCTCAATTCTCTCACGGGCGTTGAACTCATTTTGTGCTTTTATCATACGGTCTAAAAATTCCTTCTGGATATCTTTTGAATTTTTTACACCGTCGCAATCCGCCTGCATCATTTTATTCAGCAGGTCCTTTACGATCTTGCTTTTGGCTTTGTCCCGGTTCAGAAGATTTTTTTGCAGGGGTACCATTTCATCTTTGGGAATAGTTGGGAGGGGCGTGAGATCCCAGTCTTTTTCAATTTTAGTGATCGGTACCAGTTCGTCATCAAGATTGCTGTTGATATTTTCGGAAGCGATGCTGCCATTTGCGGTTTTAATGGAAGGAGCCTGGCCCGGTTGTGCCACCATATCCGATGTTCCATAAGCAACCGATACATTGGGAACAGGTTTATCGGTCTTCTTGATCTGGTATTTATTGTCATCAAAATCCTTTGCAGCAACTACCAGCCCTTCCCATTCTGCTCCCACCGGGATACTCACCACGGCCGGGCAGGCGAAATTGGGGATCTGGGGAGGATGGATCTTTTCTTTTACCTCGTATACAGGCGGACTGCAGTGTTCTGCTTTTATTTCCATTGAAGTGACGATCTGTGTGTACATTTCCGCCAGGTATTGCGTGAAACCGATATCCTGCATCAGGATAACATTTTTAATATTACCTGTTACATACCAGCTCCAGGTGCACCAGGCATTCAGCCATTGGCGATATTCCTCGACCTTTTTAACAAGCAGTTCCCGGAGACGTGGGTTCACCTGCTGCATATAGTCGTTTTCTAATTTATCCAGTTGTCCCTTGAACTGTTCGCAGCTGGTGCCCTTGCTGTCGGCGATCTGTTTGTAAATCGCATCTATCTCTCTTTCTCGCTTCTTATTCAGATCATATTTCCATTCGGCGATCTTTTTCAGGGTATCGACATAATCCAAATGCCATTTTGTGGAATAAGCTGTTAGTACACTGAGTACAGCCGTGGCAGGTTTGCTCATGAAACTGAGGCCTTTCATATTAGCATCTCTCATCTCCTTTATAAAAGTTTCCTCGCCCTTATTAGTGAGCTCATCCAGTTCAGTTCCCAGTGTTTTGGTCATGTCCTCGATCCGTTCACCCAATTCCCGGATCATTTCCTGGTATCCCTTGATCATGCCATGATCCCCGTTATAATGTTTAACATTGTTGGAAAGTTTCGGAAGCTCCGGCATCCAGTCTTTCCGGAAATACTCGTAAATGGTGAGGTTGCGTTTGATCTTTTCAAAATCCAGGTTCTCGATCCCTTTTTTTCCTTTATTATTCTTCAGCATTTGTTCGATAAAGGGGTTGGCTGAAGTATGCATGGCTTCTTCATAGGTCTGACCTGCTCTTTCATGATCACCTTTTGATTCTTCCACCAGTCCCTTCCCCGTTTGGGATTCATGGTGCTGCGGATTTATCCTGACCGAAGCATTGAAATAACGACCGGCGCTGTCAAGATGCCCGGCCGATAACCAGGCCTGTCCAATATTATTCAGTATGGTACTGTTCCCGGGCAGGTCATTCTTCAGTTTCTTTAATACGGGCATGGCTTGTTCAGGGTAACCATAACTTGACAGTAGAGCGCCCATATTATTTTGATAGTTGAGATTAGTGGGGTCGGTTGCTGCAGCCTTGATGCTTAAAGCCAATGCAGCCTGTGGATGTCCCTGCAGCATGGCTAATACAGCAGCGCCATTGATATCGGATGCTTTGGGCGTCATGGCTACCACTTTTTTTACTATAGCCATTTCGGTAGGATCTCCTTTTACCATCATCTTGCTGTAAAGACCATTTGCATAGCCGGCTACTTCTGTTTTGGTCAATGCTTTTCTGGACATGGCTCCAAGCCTCGCCTGATCTTTTTTGGGGACAAGCTGTTTGTTATCCGAGAATTCGGGATAATCAGCTGTTTTGGAGTTAACCTCGCTCAAGGCAGGCATCACATCCTTCATCAGCTTCTTCATCTCTTCCTGCTCTTCTTTGCTCATGCCCTCGGCCTTCATGGCCTCTTCCAGCAGTTTGTTCATGTCAGGTTGCGACGTCGGTTTCTGTTCGGTCTTTTTACCAGGCTGGGCCGAAGAATAGTATGTGCCGGTTGTCAGCAACAGGACGATCAATATAAGGTGTTTCATTGTATGCGGTTTATCGAACTTGTTATTTAACGAACACAGACAGTACTTCTCCATTAGGATTAGCGCCTATCCCGGTCAGCGGGTAGGCTGCACCGTTCTTCCATATGACAGGACTGGTAGTGCTTGTTACCGACCCAACAACACCTGCTACATATACATCCGTTCCATCTACATAGATGCTTCGGACTATATTGCTACCTGTGGTGGAACTGCTGGCTGTAACTGCGGTACCATTTTTCCAATATTTTGCCACACCATAATTGGAAGAAGGAGTGCCCTCTCTTTCAAAACCGCCGATATACACATCCGCGCCATTTACAAAGAGACAATAGGGCACAGCGCCCAGTACGGAGCTGGGGACCGTGACAACTGTTCCATTCTTCCATAACCTGATCTGTTCGGGGTTAGGAGACTCGTATTCATAGCAGGTTACATATACATCATTGCCGGATATATAGAGGTTGACGTTACCATAGCTGGCTGTTGTGCTCGATACCAGGTCTGTGGCCAGACCATTCTTCCAAATTACCACTGCTTCACCACCGCCGGCTATGGTTTTGCGACCACACACATATACATCAGTTCCGCTTACAAATACGGATTGCGCATAGGAGTCTTCCGTATTGGCCCCGGCATTCAGCATAACCGGTACATTATTTTTCCAATAAACAGCCTGTTTGCGGAACGTGCTGGCATTCTCTGCAAAACCAGCAATATGTACGTCCGAACCCATCACGTAAATGGAGGAGGCGTCTACATATCCATAAGCTGGGTCTGTTTGGAGTTGTGTGCCTGTCCCATTTTTCCAAAGTATGCCTTTGGAATTCTTTTGCCCGACGATGTACAGGTCTGGTCCGCTCACGAAAATATCCAGGGGAGTTGCGTTGGAGTCAATAACGTTTGCAGCGCCGTCCTTCCAGATCGTGGTGTAATACATTCCGTTTTTATTGTGGTACCCGGCTGCATACACTGCTTTTGCAGGGGCTGGTGGAGCCGGAACAGGGGAGTTGTCGGTTGTCTTGGAGCAACCAGTAAGGAATAATTGTGTGAAATTGGCCAGGAGGATGAGGAGTAATGTCTTTTTCATGGCAAGGTTTTTAAATGATGAATTCATTTTACGGCATGAAATTAGAGAGCCCCAGTATGGAAGAAAATAGTAAAACAGGGGTTGGCAGATAGGCATTTTGTGGGAGGGGAGATAAAATCGATAGTCAGTAGTCGTTAGTCTGTAGCCTATAGTAGGTAGAGTAAATTAGTTATACCCTGCTACCATAGACCTTATTTATCGCCTCTGTTTTATTCTGGACATGCAGCTTCTCATAAATGGTACGGATATGCTGGCGAACCGTATGGAAGCTGATACTGAGTTGTTCCGCTATCTCTTTATATAACATTCCTTTGGCCAGGCATTCGAGCACTTCTTTTTCACGGCTGGTAAGTACGGCTGCTTCAGTATTCGGGCTCTTGGATTGGTCCTGGAAAATGGTGACCAGTTTGCGGGCAATGGTGGTGCTCATAGGGGAGCCGCCATTGAATAATTCTTTTATCGCTTCAATGATCTGGGCCGGTGGTGTCTTCTTTAAAAGATAACTGCTGGCCCCGGCTTTGAGCGCTTCCAAAACCTGGTCGTTGTTTTCATATACAGTGAACATCATGAACTGTATCGGGCTATCCGTCTTTTTGATCTGACGGATACATTCAATGCCCGTCATACCGGGCAGGTTGATATCCATGATGACAATATCGGGTTTGATAAGGGGTAACTCCAGCGCTGCTGCTTCAGCTGTTCTGAAACTACCAAGCAGTTGTAGTTCATCATCCCTTTTTACAAATTCAGCAAGGCCTTCTGCAACTTCTTCCAGGTCCTCTACTATGGCCAGCTTTATTTTGCTCATGTTACAAAGGTAGTTGTATGGGCTTATGGTCGTATAGGCATTTTGTTAGAGGGGGACAGAAAGGCTGATCATAGCGCCTTTATCACCCATTATTTCGATCTGCCCGTCGATATCGGCCATTCTTTTCCGCATATTCTCCAGCCCATTGGCAAAGGGGCGGATATGGGCATTGTCAAAACCTTTACCATTATCTGCGATCACCAGGCGGATCCTGTCATCGAAAGTAAATGATATCGTCGCTACTGTTGCGCCGGAATGCTTCACCATATTATGCAGTGCCTCTTTCATCACCAGGAAAATATTACGCCTCACCTCACCCTGTATCTTTTTGTCCGGTACTTCACCCGACCTGAATTGAAGATCAATGCTCTTATCCTGGAGGAACTCTGATGCATACGAACGGCAGAAACTTACCAGGTCTGCGCAGGAATCGTAACGCTGGTTCAGCGCCCACACGATCTCGTTCATTTTTTCCGCCATCTCATCGCTGTAAGCCGAAATTTTTTCCAGATCGGCCTGGGTGGTAGATCTCTCTGTTTTGTATAACTGCATTTTTTCGCTAAGGAACTTGATGCGGGAAAGCGAAGCGCCAAAGTCATCGTGCATATCCGTGGCGATACGGGTGCGTTCTTTTTCAATAGCCTGCTGTTTGTGCAATTCGTTTTCCCTTTTTTGTAAGCGACGGCGATAATAGCCTCTTGTGACTCGGACTACTGATCCAATGACCAACAGGACCAGGATACCGATAAACCACCAGGTTTTCCAGAATGGGGGCCTGATCGTAAAATGATAGCTGAGTTGATTGTCTATGTAAGCCCTCTGCGGGTATCTGACCGATACTTTTAAAGAATAGCTCCCCGGAGGCAAATTATTGACACTGAAGTCAGCCTTATTGGTTTTCTGCGTCATTTGATAGGATGCGCCAGTAAGCTGGAAAACAAAAAGGATCTGGCGACTGTCAATAAAAGATGGAGAACTTACTTCGAAGTAAAAATTATTATGGTTATGTGCAAACCGGTACGTATTTGTGTCGGTCGTGCGATCATTCACTTTTACCTGGCTGAACCAGGCTTTTGGTTGATAGCCGGGACCACTGGATTTAGAAACTGAGTAACGAAATATCTTATAATCCTCAGTGCGTACAAAGATGTTGTCCTGTTCATCAACGACTAATTCCTGGATGGGTTCAAAAAGTCCAACACGGGCGGAAATATTTTCAACCAACGTATCGCCGGGCAACCAACTGATGATATCAAGACCCGATGCAGTGCCGGCAGCCAGTTGATGGTCATTTAATTTATGAACGACTTCCACAAAATCGTTGGATAATCCGTGCTCCCGCCTGATACTTGCGATCGGGAGAACAGCATTTTCATTGACGATGACCCACTGAATACCCCTCGTTCTGCTGGCGATCAAAAAAGTATCCTTGTTCCAATGGATTGTATAGCGGGGCGCCATGTTGGTGAGACGAAAATTATTTTTTTGAATAAGGCGGTTATTTTCCAGGGAAAGAGTAACAACATCCTCGCTGCGGCAAAATGCATAATACTTATTGTTCCCTGCCGCTACAATATTGTCCGCGAAATAAGGAAGTGTGAAACTGGCCGAGCTCAGATCTTTTCTGACAAGGGTAAATCGGTTGCCTGATAATAAGACATTTCCCTGTTCATCAAAACCGATATAATTGGATGGCTGGTGCTGTACAATCCGCTGCCCTTTGTCCGGATCAAGTTTATAAGTTCTTTTATTGAGATCGGTGACTTCGTTTTCCTTGCTGTATATCCAAAATTTATTCTGCCAGTAAAAACCTGGGCCAGGCGGAAATGTCTTTATTGCCAGTGATTCCCATAGCCATTTACCATTCTTTTGAACTGCATATTGTTTGTCCGTGGTGATCAGGATAGTATTGTCTTCACTGCGGCTACACGCCAAGAATTGCTGTTTTTCATTCATTCCCTTGAATAAAACAGGCTCGTAGTTTGATTTAACCAGTTTTTGAACGCCTTTTCCCGGGGCAATGAACCAATAGTTTTCCTCCTTGTCCTGGTACATGGACCTGACACCAGTCAATAACCCTTTATCTGTTGAGTATAAAGTAGCCATTTGAAAAGCGGGGTCAAGACGGTAGCAACCTTGTACGGAGTTGATCAGCCAGGGATGTTTTTGGCGGTCGAAAAAAATATATTCTGTTTTGAAACCTACAGGCACCAGTTGCTGAAACCAGGCGGGTTGTGCCAGGAGTTTGCCCTTTCGTATATCGGCTGCAGCAAATTGGCGAATACCCGGGTTTTGCGTGACATAAAGGTTTCCTTCGTCGTCAGCCGTGATATCGATCAAAGTGCCTACGGACAGGGAATCCAGTAGCCGGTTATCTGCGAGGTCATACAAGTAAAGGAGTTCCCTGTTGTATTGACTAAAATTTAAAAGAAGATGATTACCCGAAACAGCCAATTTATCAATGGTCTTCGTGAATGGAATTATGATAGACCCTCTCAATTGCAATGGTTGCAGTTTTCCCTTGCTGTAACGGTATAACCCCGCATTGGCATATACAAGGTATTCCTGTCCCCCCAATTGAAAAATCCTCGATACTTCGCTGATCTTTTTGCTGCTGAGCAAGCTATCCGGTTTCAATGAGCCCCGGTCCCAATTCAGCCATTGTCCATTGAAACATGCCAGTGAAAATGAACCATCTTCACGTGGTAATGCATCGTTTACAATTCCGATGGATTCTCCCAGGAAACGGGAATGATTCTGCATGCGCTGGCCATCATAAATGCTGATCCCATCTCTTGTCAGAAAAAGAAGTGAGCCATTGTCATCCTGGATGACCCTGTTCACTCTTGCATCCACCAGGCCATTGGCAGGGGAGTAAGTGTCGTAATAGTGCTGGGCATGTACAACGATCTGCAGGACACTTGCAATAATAAAACATGCAGACCGGTACATGTTTTAAAATTAAACAGTTCAAAGCAAAGCAGCAACCCTATTATTCGAAATCCTCGTAGAGCAGGTATTTTTTACGGATCTTTTTGTACTCGCTCAGTTTGGGTTCCCAGCTTTTGCGGATATCTTCCTCGCTGACCCCGTTCTTTATCTGCTGCCACAGATCATTATTGCCCGCCAGTTTATTGAAGAAGGATTCTTCCATTCTGCCGGATTTGGGAATAATAAAGAATTTATCTTTCTCAGGGAATAATTGATACGCTTCCATCAGCCATTTCAGCTGCACTTTGTTACCCACTGTGGCCAGCACCTCCTCAGTGGTGCCCGACAAGTCCCATCCATAGCAAACCTGCCCGTACAGTTTTGAATTTTTGGCTCCTTCATTCGGGTTGGGAGTAAAAGAATACAGGTTGCTGGGCAATAAGGGGTGACCAAATACCTGGAACTGTTTATTGGTTCCCCTGCCTTCGCTTAATACGGTTCCTTCAAAAAAGCAAGTGGAAGGATAGAGGTAAATGGATTGAATGTTGGGAAGATTGGGCGATGGTTTTACCGGCAGCACATATTTTGTTTTATGGTCGTAGCCTTTGCATTTGATGATCTGAAAATGAAAAGGGGTATCCGGGTGGTGCTGTTCCGCTTTTTGAAAGTAACCGGAATAGGCATTTGCTTTTTCTGAAAGCAGCTTTTCGCCGGTAAGCATCATTGCATATTCGGCAATCGTCATTCCATATACAACCGGTACGGGCTGGCGGCCAACAAAAGAACGGTATTTCAAATCCAGCACCGGGCCATCCACATAATGTCCATTGGGATTGGGCCTGTCAAGCAGCAGTAAGGGTTTTTTCAATTCAAAAGCTGCTTCCATAAACTCTTCCAGTGAAGAGATGTAGGTGTAAAATCGGACACCCACATCCTGGATATCAAAAATCAGCACATCCACATCTTTTACATCTTCTGCGGAAGGCCTTCTTTTGGCTCCATACAAACTCACAACGGGAATTCCTGTTTTGCTGTCTGTGTAGTTACCTACTTTCTCTCCCGCATCAGCGGTGCCACGGAAGCCATGCTCCGGCCCGAAGATCACTTTTATGTCAATACCGTGGCTTCTTAGTGTATCAACGAGGTGAGTATTGCCCACCATTGAGGTCTGGTTGGCAAAAATGCCCACGGTTCTTCCTTTGATAAGGGGAAGGTAAACGTTGATGCGCTCTGCGCCGGGAATGATGGGTTGATTATCGGGCGGCCTGATGGTTTCAAAGCTGGATTGTTTGATGGCTGGATTGTTTGATGGCTGGCAGGCCGATGGTGTTTGAACAATCAAACAATCAAACATTAAAACAATTAATATCTTTCTCATAGAACCAAATTTCAGGAAAATTATCAGTAAGACAGGCTATAATATTTAAACGGTTGCATTGGCGTATTTCAGCTACCTTGCAAGCCATTTTTAATTCAAAAAAACATTAATGACACAGGTTAAAAGCGGCGATAAAGTAAAAGTGCACTATCATGGCAAACTCAGTTCCGGCGAAACATTTGATTCATCAGCCGGCAGGGAGCCACTGGAGTTTGAAGTGGGAGGCGGTATGGTGATAAAGGGATTTGATGATGGTGTAACAGGAATGGCGGTCGGCGAAAAGAAAACAATCAATATCCCCTGCAACGAAGCATACGGACCAGTAAACCCGGAAATGGTGATTGACATGCCCAAAGAAAAGTTTCCTGCTGACATGGAACTGGAAATAGGTATGCCGCTGATGATGAGTGACCAGGAGGGCCATCAGTTTCAGGTTGCTATTACACAGATAAAAGAAACAGTAGTGGTGCTGGATGCCAATCACCCGCTTGCGGGAAAAGACCTGGTATTTGACCTGGAACTTATCGAGATCGTTGGCGGCAGCCCGCTGATCATAATGCCCTAGTCAATTGGCAATATGCAATTGGCAATAAGCAACAGGCAACAAACCAATGCCTGATCGCAGAAAGTAAGATATTCAAAACATTACAGATGATTCTGTCTTGAACTATTTGCCAATTGCCTGTTGTTTATTGCTTATTATTTCCTGTTCATCCACCAGCCCAGCCATGCTCCGCAAAGGCCCCAGGCTGCGATGGCATCAATAATATCTCCCCGGATCATGTGCCAGGGAAGCTGGAACCAGATATGGCCGGTATAAGGCCCCCACAAAAAAGTAAATACTCCCACGGCGAGGCTGCCTGTCACAAATCCCATGAAATCGGGCAATCCTCCTTTTGTAAGGATGACCACCAGCAGTAAAACAAGAACAAGGTTGACCAGGAAGCCACGTACCATTTGCATCGTCATGTTATCTTTCCATGACTGGTGATAAATAACGGAAGCCCATGGTTTGCCTTCCATGGTCTTCATTTGTTCTTCCTGCTCCTTCTTGGTAGGTGCGCTGGGCATCATGTAAAGTCCTTCCTCGGTGGTTTTGGCAGAAAGGACTTCCATGATCTCCGTTTGTGCCGGGTGGTATTTCATTTTCTTGTCATGAATACCAAGAAACATCCATGAGGCTGTTTGCCAGGCGAAAACAATGATCGCCCCAACCAGGGAGCCAATTAACCATTTTTTCATGTCGGTAAGTTTTGGTTTAAGTATAAAAGGTAATGATATTATGAGTTTTTGTCAAACCGGATTAGCCGGTAGCTCCCGATAGTCGTATATTCGATGCCCCAAAAAGAGGAATATGTTTGAAAACTATACATTCACAGCAGCAGACAGGTTTTTGAGATATGTACAGATTGACACACAAAGTGATCCCCGGTCTTCCACCTATCCTACAACAGCAAAGCAAAAAGACCTGGGCAAGATATTAGCGGATGAACTGAAACAAATGGGTATCGCTGATGCACATATGGACGAATGGGGCTATGTGTATGCAACGATCCCTTCCAATACAAACAAAAAAGTACCGGTTGTCTGTTTTTGCGCCCATGTGGATACAGCGCCCGATTGCAGCGGTACCGGTGTAAAACCCATTCTGCACAAGAATTACCAGGGGCAGGATATAATTTTGCCCGATGATACCTCACAGGTTTTGCGAATGAGTGAATATCCTTACCTGAACACACAGATCGGGAACGACATCATCACCGCATCAGGCACTACCTTACTGGGTTCTGATGACAAAGCCGGTGTAGCCGAAATAATGGACCTGGCCAATTTCCTGCTAACACACCCGGAAGTGAAGCACGGAGAGATAAAAATACTTTTTACCCCGGATGAAGAAGTGGGAAAAGGAACAGCGAAACTGGATATGAAGAAACTGGGCGCCGACTATGGTTATACACTCGACAGTGGTGATACCGGCGCCCTGGAAGATGAGACCTTCAGCGCTGATGGGGTACAGGTGATTATTCATGGCGTTATTGCACATCCGGGCTATGCCAAAGGCAAAATGATCAATGCCATGAAGATCGCCGGGGAGATACTGGCCTTTCTTCCCAAGGACAGGTTATCGCCGGAATCCACCGAAGGGAAAAGAGGTTTTATTCATCCCGTAAGAGTAGAGGGCATTGCTGAGAAATGCACTATTGATTTTATCATCCGGGATTTTGAAACAGAAGGTCTCGCAAAAAAAGAGGACTATCTGCGGACACAGATAGAAGAAAGGATGCGGACTTATCCAAAAGCTTCATTTGAATTTCATGTAACGGAGCAATACAGAAATATGAAAGAAGTACTCGACCTGCACCCCCATATGGTGGAGTATGCCAAAGAAGCGATCAGCAGGACCGGGCTTACGGTGAAGATGGAAAGCATCCGCGGGGGAACAGATGGCAGCAGGTTGTCGTTCATGGGATTGCCCTGCCCGAATTTATTTGCCGGTGAGCAGGCCATTCATTCAAAGCTGGAGCATATCAGTGTGCAGGATATGCAAAAGGCGGTGCAGATGCTGGTGCACCTGGCGCAGGTTTGGGAAGAAAAAAGTGCCCCTGCCCCATAAAGGGTTCAGAAAACAAACTGAATTATGAACAGAGGAACAAGGAATGACGAATTGAACAACCCCGGAGAGGTTGAATGTTGGTAACCCCCGATGCAATCAGGGGGTGGTGGAATAATGAAAGTTCGCAGAACCCCGAAGGGGTTCAACATTGCCGAGTAAAGAACGGGACGATGAAGTGAGCCCTTCTTCCACTGCAAGAAGCGGAGACAACGAAGATTCCCGGGGAACCGGACGACGGCAAAATAAATATCTTTCAACTTATCGTACATTACATTTCTAAATCTTACAATTATGGATATCAGGCAATGGCTTTCGGAGTATTGGTGGATCATCGTAGCCGTCATCGTCCTTTTTGGCTCCCTGTTCACCATCAACCAGGGTTATATTGGTGTCATCACCATGTTTGGTAAATACCGCCGGGTGGCCAGCCCGGGATTAAATATGAAGATTCCGATACTTGAAACAGTGGCCCGTAAAGTATCTATCCAGAACCGTTCGGTGGAACTGGAGTTCCAGGCTGTTACATCCGATCAGGCCAATGTTTATTTTAAAAGTATGTTACTCTACTCCGTTCAGAATGCTGATGAGGAAACGATTAAAAAAGTAGCATTCAAATTCTTTGCGGATAAGGACCTGATGCAGGCGCTGATCAGGACGATTGAAGGCAATATCCGTTCGTTCGTGGCTACCAAGAAACAGGCGGAGATTTTGGGACTCCGGAAGGAAATTGTGGAATACGTAAAAGCAGAGATAGACCATACGCTGGAAACCTGGGGTTATCACCTGCAGGACCTTCAGATCAACGACATCACTTTCGACAAGATGATCCTGGATTCGATGAGCAAAGTGGTGGCTAGTAATAACCTGAAAGCTGCTGCTGAAAACGAGGGCCAGGCATTATTGATCACCAAGACAAAACAGGCTGAAGCGGATGGTAATGCAATCAAGATTGCCGCTGAAGCAGAGAAGGAAGCAGCGAGACTACGGGGACAGGGTGTGGCATTGTTCCGCAAAGAAGTAGCTTCCGGTATGACGGAAGCCGCCGAACAAATGAAACAGGCCAACCTTGACACCAATGTAATTCTTTTCAGCATGTGGACAGAGGCTATCAAGAACTTTGCTGAATATGGAAAAGGTAATGTGATCTTTCTCGATGGCAGCCCCGATGGCATGGAAGGAACCATGAAGCAGATACAGGCGCTGATGGTGAAGCAGGCGGGAGCGAAGCAGTAAGATTCCGGTTGAAGGTTTAAAGTTTAAGGTTTAACGTTTGGGCTTCCAGCCCGGAGTCTTCTTTTATCTATGTAAAACCCCGCATGCACAGTCTCTCAACATTAAACTTTAAACGTTCAAACCTTAAACTCCCCGTCTGTTAAAGAACTCTAAAACTTGCCAGGCCTGAACAACGTGGCATTATTTTTCTCGTTCAATGCACAACTGTTGATAACAGCTAAAAACAAATTTGGAGTCAACACCTACTTTTACACCTAAAGAAGAAAACTATGTTTGACCTTTTACAGATTTCTACTGACAGTTTGCAGCAGGCGGCCCGGTTTGCATCCGGCGATACCAATCATGACGGGCATTTAAGTTTCTTTGAACTATTGAAGATGGGAGGATGGATCATGATCCCCCTTGCCATCATGCTGCTGCTGGCCGTGTATGTATTTGCCGAAAGAACGATGGCCATCCGTAATGCAGCAAAAATTGATGACAATTTTATGAACATTATCCGGGATAATATTGTCAGCGGTAACATCACCTCCGCCCGGAATTTTGCCAAGAATAATAATACACCGGTAGCCCGGATAGTGGACAAGGGTATCCAGCGCATCGGTAAACCGCTGGACAGTATTGAAAAAAGCATGGACAATGTGGGAGTGCTCGAAATGTATAAACTGGAGAAAAACCTGGGTGTGCTTTCAGTGGTATCCAAAGCAGCTCCCATTTTTGGTTTTGTGGGTACACTAGTGGGGCTGATGCAGTTGTTTTCCGGTATCAATACTTCCAACGAATTTGAAGTGGGCACTATCGCCGGCGGTATCTATACCAAACTCATTACCTCTATCACCGGTCTTGTGATTGGCCTTGGTGCATACTTAGCCTACAGTTACCTGAAAACACAAATTGATAAAACAGCCAATAAAATGGAAGCGGCCGAGGCGGATTTCCTCGATATTCTGCAGGAGCCGACCCGATAAGCAGACATTGGAATGTAAAGCCGTTTTCAACACCTAAGCAAGAAAAATGAGTTTCAGAAAAAAACATAAAGAAGAATCGGAGGTGTTCACCGACTCGCTGAATGATATCCTCTTCATCCTGCTCATGTTCTTCCTCATCGTGGCTACGCTGGCCAACCCCAATGTGATAAAAGTGGGGTTACCTAAAGGCACCAAGGACACCAAGGCCAAGCAGGACATCATGGTATCCATTGACAAGAACCAGCAATATGCCATCGGCAGCAGGAAAGTGCCGTCTGACCAGTTTGACTCACTGCTCTCCATGGAAATAAAAAAATACAGGGCCCTTCGGGATACACCGGTGGTAGTGATCAATGCGGATACCAGCGCCTTTTATGGCGAAGTGTTCCGGGTGATGCGTATCGCAAAAAAAGATTCAGCCAAGGTGGTGGCGAGGATCGAGCAGTAGTCGTTAGTCATGAGTCGTTAGTCCTTAGTCCAAAATAATAATAGGAGGCTGACGACTCATGACTATCGACTAACGACTGCTTTTATCATCCGGTCTTTTTGTTGCATGTCTTTTTTTTGTTCAGTATTGTATCCGGCTGATTGAAACAATGCCGGGACAGATTCTCCCTGGTTTTCATGTATCTCCATGTATATATACCCGTACTTGTTCAGATGCTGTTTCCCGAATTCAGCAATGGCTTTATAAAAAACCAGCGGGTCTTTATCCGGCACAAATAAAGCGGTATGGGGTTCATAGTTTAATACATTTGGGTTCATCTGTTCCTTATCTTTTTCAGGCACATACGGCGGATTGCTGACGATAATGTCAAAGGAGGGCAGCGTCTCCCGTTCATTTTTAGCCAGAAAATCAAAATGAATAAAGTTTACATCAGTTCCCAGGTCTCCGGCATTTCTCTTTGCGGCTTTTAGCGCTGTGCTGCTTACATCGCAGGCCCATACTTCGGCTTTCCGTATCCTTCTTTTCAGTGAAATGGCTATACAGCCGCTGCCGGTTCCGATGTCCAGTATCTTTAATTCATCAATGGGAAACTTACAGTTTGATATTATCCATTCCACTAACTCTTCAGTTTCGGGCCTCGGTATCAGCACATGGTTGTCAACATAAAATTTCAGCCCGCAGAACCATGCCTCGTTCAGCACATATTGCACCGGTTCATACTGCATCAGCCGGTCTGTAATATTTTTTACCCGGGTTTCCTCATCGGCTGTCAGCGTTTCATTTTTATACTGCATCCTCTCCGCTTTCTTGGAGCCGGTGATATGCTCCATTACCCGGTCGGTTATTTGTGAAGCCTCGCCTTCTTCATAAATAGTGCGGAGCTTGTTTAAAAGGAAATAGGTTGCATCCCGTAACGTCATCCCGACAAACATAATTCTTTTACTTTTGCCGCACATGAATCACCGGCAGTACATGCAGCGATGTTTGCAGCTTGCACAGCGGGGGGCCGGGTATGTTGCCCCCAATCCCCTGGTGGGAGCTGTGCTCC